>CAZFQH010000118.1:0-10090 GCA_964520805.1 uncultured Acidobacteriota bacterium
AACCGCCCCCCTTCGAATCGCCCTCGGGCCCACCCTCTTGTGCGCGCTGCTCTGGCTTTCGGCCACGGTGAACGCTGCCTCGATTCCGCTCAACGTCGACCGAGTGACCCGCGACGTTCCGGTCACGTTTGGGGTTCCCTTCGCGAAAGGGCTTCTCCGCTCTCCCGATCACGTTCGCATTCTTAACGACCGCGGCGTCGAGGTCCCTTCCCAAATCACCGAGGTGACCTCGTGGGCGCCGGCCGATACGAGCCTGCAATGGATATGGGTCGACTTCCTGACCGAAGGATCGTCGCGTTATCGGCTGGAATATGGCCCCGGCGTCCGACGAACCGCGACACCGCCGGATTCGCTGCGAATCGTGAACTCCCAGCGCCCCAATGGAGGTCTCGAGGTCGACACCGGCGCTCTTCGCTTCCGGGTAAATCGCGGCGAGGGAGGATTCATCGAAGATGCGCGGATCGCGGGAGCGGGCGACACGATTCCAGTTCTGAAGTCGCCGTCGGGCCGGGGATCGTTCCTCGATTTGCTTGACGACGGGGGCCGCGACGACTCGCGCGCAGTGGTGACCTTCACCGCGATCGAAAAAGGCAGCGGGCCGCTGCACGCGATCCTGCGCATTGAGGGCGAATATCGGTACGCACGATCCGACAATCGCGCGGCGCCCTTCATCACCCGAATACACGTCTGGGCGGGAAAGCCGTGGATGAAGGTCCTGCACACGTTCGTGTACACAGGCATCCCTGACAAACGCCGCCCGCAGAAAGGCGAGCACGCGCATGTCGCCACCGAGGGCGCCGCCCTCATCGTGGAAGACCCTGCGGACGCGGGGTTCACCCAGCCCAACGACCGGATCGCGGCCGCCGGTCTCACTCTCCGCCTCGCCGAAGCCCCGCGACTCGTCCAGACCTCAACCCTCGACGGCCCATGGTGGCAGCCGGGCCCCGAAGCCCGAACCAAAATATCCCTTCGCGCGCTTGCGGTTTCGCTGCTTCAGACCGGACCCAAGCCAAACCGGATGCCGCCCGTCCCCGAATCGGCCGGGAACAAGCGGGTCGGCGGCTTCCGGGCCTCGCTCACCGAGGGCGAGACCCTGATTGAATCGAAAGAGCGCGCAGGCGGGTGGTTCGCGGTTGAAGGGGCGCAAACCGGCCTCGCCGCCGCCTTCAAGGACATCCTTCAGGAGTACCCGAAGGCGTTTTCGGTGAACCCGACCTTGGGTACTTTTGTCGCTTCGGTCTGGCCGGACTCGGTCGAGGCCATGTCTTTCGCCCGCCACTCCCTCAAACCGGAACTGGAGGAAGGCATCGAGACCATGGAAAACGGGGCGGAGGGTATCGCCAAAACCTCCGAGATCTCCCTCGCCTTTCATGCATCGGGCGAAAGTGCGGCGGCCATTCGCGCCGCGCGCGCCCTCGTGGATCCGCCCGTGGTTTTTGCACCTCCTCGCTGGTACGCGTCAAGCCGTGTGTTCGGCGACCTCGCGCCGCGGGGAGAGACCAGACCGGACCTGGAGCGGGCCATCGACACGAAGTTCGACTGGTGGCTTTACAACCAGAGCTTCGTCCCCTGGTATGGCCTGTGGGACTACGGGGATGGAAAGCTCAACTTCGACCCGAAGACCGCCACCTGGGACATTTGGGGCAACAACGAGCCGGCCCAGGACCTTCAACTGTGGATGCAGTTCACCCGCACCGGAGACCCTCGGTTCGCGCGGGCGGCCCAGGCGCTTTCCCGGCACAGCATGGACGTCGACAACATCCACTGGCCGACGAAACCGGTCTATCGCGGCGATACCAATACGTCCACCGACTACTGGAAAACCCTTTCCGTCGCCGCGGGGTCTCCCTATGTGGGCCTGGGACGCCGACATGGCGCACAGCACTGGCTGAAGACCCTTTCCGCCCATGTCTGGGTCGCGGGCTGGATCGCCGACTATCACCTCACCGGTGACCATCGCGGTCTGGATATGGCGATCCAAACCGGCGATATGCACCTGCGCACGATCTTTGGCGAGCACGACCTGACCGGACGCCGACTCTATCTGTCCATCTGGAATCTGAGCGAAGTGTGGAACGTAACCAAGGACCCGCGGTACAAGCGCGAACTCGACCGTCGTCTCGATCGTCTTCTGGCTCTGCAGAAGGAACAAGGAGGAAGCTTGGTTGTGGAGCGCTACGGCTACTCTCATAACTATGTGACGCGTGGTCTCGATCGTTTCCTGTCCATCAACGACTCACCGTCCATGACGCGCGATCTGGAAGCGGCGATCATCGGTCACGCTCGTCGCGTGCGTGACGTTCCACCGTTGAATCACCAGATGGAGTCGTACCTGTCGAGCCTGGGGCCCCTGGTCGCAGGTTACCGACTCACTCAGGACGAGGGCATGTTGCGCGAGATCAGGAAGCGCCTGAATCTGCTTCGCATGGAACCGCTGAAGAAGCCGGTCACGGCATACGCCGATCAGGGCGAACTCGCGGCCGCCATCGAAAAAGCCTCACACCTGCCTGGCGATCCCACGCGACCCGGCGAGCGAGCGCTCTGGGCCGCTTCGAACGGCTTGCGCGTGTTTGGTTGGACCCACTCTTTCAGTCTTCCCTACGCCCTGCACGCTCTTGAGGAGGCCGATCGGAGGTCCAGGCCCCCGTTGAAGAAGCCCTCGAGCACACGTTGATGCGGAATGCCAAGGACGCGATGGATCACCTGCTTGTCGGAGCCCCGGAACTCGAACAGGGGATCGCGTGGCTGGAGGCTCGAACCGGAGTTCGTGCGATTTTCGGAGGTTCCCATCCTGGTCTTGGCACCTGGAACGCGCTCGCTTCGCTGGGTCCGAACCAGTACCTCGAGATCCTCGCGCCCGATCCCGCCCAACCGGAGGTCGAGACCTTCTACGTGCCGGGCCTGCGAGGTTTCAAGGAGCCGCGCCTAGCGACGTGGGCCGCGCGGGCCGATCTTGGCGGCGATGCCTTCGGCGGGGGCCCTCCCACAGGCCTCGTGGTGAGCGAGCGCCGTTCGGGAAGCCGGATTCGTCTCGACGGAACGAAGCTCGCGTGGACTCTGGCTTTCCCTGCGCACATCCACGAGGCGACCTTCGGCGGCCTTCTCCCGTTCTTGATTGAGTGGGAGGACCTCGCGCATCACCCCGGCCGCTCTGCGCCGCCCGGACTCACCGTGCGGTCGCTGGGTTTTGCAGGTCCAAGGCCGGACGACCTGGGCGCGGCGCTGCGCAGCCTCGGTATTGAAGCGTCGATCGTCAGCACTTCCACACCATCTCTGCGGCTTGAACTGGATACGCCCGCCGGGGTCGTGGTGCTTGGCTGATCGCTCCCAAACCTGACCTTGCGCTTCAACCACCAGGCCGAGGATGAAAATCTCACTCAGCGCCTGAGCGCTCCAAACGCCCACGCGATCGCTTTGGCCGCGAAGGGGAGAAGGAAATACTGCATCGGAACCGCCACTCTCCACTCGTAAAGAAAGGGGGACTCGAAGACGAGGTAGTAGAGCGGGACCACCAGCCACAATACGGTGGCGGATGAAGAGTCACGGAGGGAGAGACCGATGCCGATGGCCACGAATATCGGGACCAAAAACCAGGCCTCGTGGATGAGGCGAAGCGGAGCCCGGAGAAACGAGGCCCATCCGGCGCGGGCCGCGAGCCGGCTCTCATCGATATTTGCGTCGACGTCGGGAGCGGGAAGGAGGGGGGGCATTTCGCGTGCAGGAGGGGCCGCCACCGCCCCTCGATGCAGAAGCGGCGGCGGACCATCGGTGAACAAGAGCATCATGGCCATCCGGCGGGCCATGGCGCGGGCGTACCAGAACGGGCGGGCCTGGATGACGTCCATGGCTCGCCGATAGCGATCGCGGTCGCGCGTGATTCCGTCGGGTTCGGCCCACCAGTTGAGGTAGTCGGGCCGGTTGTATCGCTCGGCCTCTTCGGCGATGACCTGCTTATCCCAGACCCGCGCGCCGTATTCGCGACCCCCTGCATCGGCGACCCCCTGCCAGAGGGTGATGCCTCCATTGGTGCTCACCGGTATGAACTCGTCAAAGATCAACCAGTTTCGAAGGGTGATGGGAGAGACCACGGCGAGAGAAGTGAATGCCACAAGGCCGGAGAGGAGAAGCGCACGGGGGTTTCGTCCCAGCAGGAAGAAGAGAAACACCGCGGTAAACGGCCCGAGCAGGATTACGTTCGGCCGGATCCAGATTGCGACGCCGATCAGCACACCCATCATCAGCAGCCGGAGGACCTCGTTCCGCGCCGACACCGTCCGTTGAACCACCGGCAAGGCGATGAGAAACGCCGCGAGGAGGGGAAGCGACGAGATGGCATCGGCAAGAACAAGGTTGGAGGTGGCCGCGATGTGCGGCGAGAGGGCGACCAGGATTCCCGCAGCGAAGGCCGCGAAAAGACCATAGACCCGAAAGGCGAAACCAAACGCGATGAGAACGGCGAGCGAACTCAACACGTCCTGAGCGAGCGCTACCACTGGAAAGCTGCGGCCCAGCGTGGTGTAGACGAGTGCCAGAAACAGGCCATAGCCAGGAGGTCTTGAAGCGAGGCCGGTCTTCTCGGGGTCCCAGACCTTGGGAAAAAGAATCCCCTCCCCGCGAAGAATGGCCATCGCGGTATCGTCGTAACGACGGGCCATTCGGGAGCCGTCCTGCTCCGGTGTGTGCAGGAGGGACACGTAGTCGGCGAGGTAGAGACCACGGACCAGGAGGGCTAGAACCACCACAAAAGTGGCGCTCAAAGCGATACGGACGCGGGGTGTCACGATTCCGGCGCCACCAAAGGCTCCGTCGCGAGGGTCCAGTCGATCATCTCATCAAGCGTTTCCAGTGGACCGGAGGTCAGGCATTCCACGGGGCCAGGAACAGACACCTCGTCGCAAAAGAGACAGTCCAGATCGTGGGGGCGCAGCCCGAAGTATCCGCCTCGCTCACCGGCCTGCGACATCGCCTCGCTTTTGGGTCGCTCCCGAGTTGAGACCTGGCACCCCAGTCTGGTGGCCACGCGCGCGATGAGTTGCCGATAGGAAAGGATCTCGGGTCCCACCAGGTCCAGGACCGCCTGCCCCTGAGCTGACCCAAGGAAGGCGCCCAGGACGACGCGCGCCGCATCGCGAACCGAAATCGGCTGCAGCCGGTACTCCCCGTCGCCCGGCACTTCGATGACGGCGCTCGTTCGCATTCTGTGGATCAGCGGTGTGAGGAACTCGTCCCCGGGGCCAAAGATGTAGGACGGACGAAGGATCGTGACACTCAGTCCCGAGCGAAAGAGTGCGACCTCCCCGGCCATCTTGGCCAGAAAGTAAGGATTAGTGCAGTGGTGGTTCATGCCGTAGTGAGCAATACCAAGACCACTGAAGTACACGACCCGGGACACGCCGGCCTCTCGACAAGCCCCCAGGACGTTGATCAGGCCCGAAGGATCGGTGCGGTCCGGGGCTCCGGGACCTTTGGACACAGAGGCGGTGTAGACAAGGCCGTCACAACCACCGAGATGAGGAAGGAGAGCTTGGGTGGACTCAGCACTTAGATCCTTCACCTGAACCGCATCGGCTCCAAGAGCCCTGACCCTCCCAAAGGCAGCTTCCGAGCGGACAACACCGACTACGGAAATTCCCTGGCACCGAGCCATTTCCACGGTGTGCCGTCCCACGAAACCGTTGGCCCCGACAATGGCGATCTTGCGCAGCATGGCAGAACCTCAGAGGGTACCACCACGTTTCCGCTGGTCCATCCTGCTAAAGTTGCATACGGCGGCCAAGATGGCCGCACACCCGACCAGCTTTTCGGCCATGCTTGAAGGCATCGAGTATCCCCCTAAGGCCGTCCATCCCGTAACTGAAAGAGAGTAAAGAAGTGCGTTCAATCAAGACCTTTGCGTTCGTAACCCTGGCGGCCTTCGTGGCCGTCGCCTGCGGAAAGGGCCCGGCCCAGGCCGCCCTGACCGCGGCTGACACTGCCGTTTCCAGCGCACGCCCCGAGGGCGAGAAGTACGTTCCCGATCAATTCAAGGCCCTTTCGGACGCCGCCGCGGGCGCCAAGGCCAAGTTCGACGCCGGTGACTACAAGGGCTCCCTCGAGGCTTCTCAGGGCATCCCCGCCCAGGCCACCGCAGTGATGCAGGCTGCCGGTGCCAAGAAGACCGAACTCATGGAATCCTGGAAGGCCATGGAAGGCACGCTTCCGACCATGGTTGCCGACATCCAGAAGAAAGTGATGGAACTCGCGGCCGCCAAGAAGCTCCCCGCCGGCCTCGACAAGGCGGGTGTGGAAGCGGCGAAGACCTCGCTCGAGGGTGCGACCTCGATGTGGGCGGAAGCAGGCGCCGCGTTCGGCGCGGGCGACATCCTCGCTGCGGTGGCGAAGGGCGGTCAGGTGAAGGCGACCGCCGAGGAACTGATGACCAAGCTGGGCATGACCCCCGCTCCGGCGGCGGCTCCGGCGGCCGAAGCGGCCCCTGCGGACAAGAAGTAGTCAAGATCTGCGGTTCGGAAAACTGAACCGCAGAGGCTGGGGCCAGCTTTTGGGTCCCGCCTAAGAGGCGAGGAGCCTGGACCATCCAGGCCCCTCGCCTTCTTTTTTTGTGGCCTTCCGTTAGTCTCCATTTGCAAGCCCCTTGAAATCCGTCAAGCGAAGCGTCTGGTCCCGCGTCGGGGTTGAGCCCGCCGAGCAGCGAAGCGCCGCTTTGATGCTGGCGCATTCCGCCTTTATGGGGTTCGGCACCGTCCTCTTCGAAACCGCGGCCTCCGCGCTCTTTCTCGGCCAGTACAGCGCGAGCGCGCTGCCGTCGGTGTATCTCGCCGCGGCTGCCCTGTCCGCGGCCACGGGATATGCCTACTCCCGGCTCCAGAACCGGCTTTCGTTCTCGACCCTGATGACCGGCACACTGGTCAGCCTGCTGGCCGTGGTCGGCACCCTGCGGGGAGCACTCTTTCTCACTCAGGCAGCGGGTCTGTTCTTCTTCGCGATGGTCTTCTACCGCGTTCTCTCGATCCTGACCGACCTCGAGTACTGGGCCGTGGCCGGCAGGCTTTACGACCTGCGGCAGGCCAAGAGGCTCTTCGGCTTCATCGGAACCGGCGAAGTGGTGGCCCGGATCATCGGATCGTTCTCGGTACCCCTGCTTCTGAACTTCGGGGGTGTTTCCAACCTCTTCGTTCTTTCCGCACTGGCGCTGCTCGGCTGCGTGTTTCTCCTCCGCTTGATCCTGCCCATGATTCCAGACGATGAAGGACCTAAACCGACCGCGGAGCAAAAGGCCGCCCGCTCGTCGATGGGTTCCCTGATTCAGGACCCCTACCTGCGGTTCGTCCTGCTCGTCGCGTTCTGCGGCATCCTCGGAAAGTATCTCGTTGATTTCGCCTTCTTGCAGCAGGTCAAGAGCCGTTTCGCCGACGCTCGAGACGTCGCCTCGTTCTTCGCACTTTTCTCTGGAATTTCGCAGTGCGCGTCCCTCGTCACCCGCGTCTTTCTTTCCGGCCGCCTGCTTTCCGCCATCGGAGTTCACCATGGCCTGCTCATCCTCCCGGGGGCGCACGTCGTCTGCACCACTTTGTTGCTGGTGGCGGGGGGCCTTGCTCTGGGACCCGACCCGATCTTCTGGCTCGTGGTCGTGAACCAGGGCATCTACAAGACTTTCAAACACCCGATCGACAATCCCTCCCTCAAGACCCTTTACCAGCCCATTCCAAAGGATCGACGGCTCTCACTGGCGATTGCGGTCGATGCGATCCTGAATCCGGCCGGTATCGCTCTATCGAGCGCCCTGATGGTTCTGTTCACGAGCGTCTTCCACTCCGATCCGGTGCGTTTCGGCTGGGTGCTGCTCGCGTGTTTTCTTTTCTGGCTTTGGAGTGCCAGGGCCGCGGCCGCCGAGTACATTCGAGCCCTCGTGGTCGCCCTGCGCGGCCGGATCGAAGACGTAGCATTCGCCTTCGACGACGAGGCTGCGGTGGCCTCGCTGCGGAAGACCCTCAAGGACGGCAAAGAGGAGGATGCCCTCGTCGCCCTTCAGATCCTCGGGGATCACACTCCAGCCGCCCTCAGTCCGATGCTCGCGGATCTGGCCGGTCATCCCTCACGGGAGGTCCGTCGAGCCGCACTTGAGCGCATCGAATTGCATCGGCCCGAAGAGATCGCTTCCACTCTGCGCGAGCGGCTGGCCGACGAACCAGACGTGGCGCTCAAAGCTATCGCTCTGCGCGCGTTATCCGCCGTCGATGGCCTGGCCTCGCGCGAGGAATTGCTCACCCATGCCGGGAGTCCTCTTCTGCCCCTGCGGGAGGCGGCCATCCTGGGGCTGCGGCGTATCGGAGCCACCGAGGCCACCGAGGGAATTCGGCAGTTGGCGGCGGCGCCGGACGTGGCCTTTCGGTCCGCGGCGGCGCGGCTCATCCGGCTTGCCGGGCGGGATACGGAGGCCGCGGTCCTGCGTGCCCTTATCGAGGATGAGGAAGTGGCGGTATGCCGGCTCGCGTTGGCCGCGGCGGGTGAGCGGCACGAACTCAGACTGACGTCACTGCTGATCGAACGTGTGAACACTCCGGGCGTGCTTGGCGCCGCAAGATCCGCGCTGGCTCTTTCCGGTGATGCGGTAATCCCAAGCCTCATTCAGGCCTTCAACGAGACCACGCGGGGCGATCCGCGACGCGGCATGGTCTCCGCTCTGAGCCAGATCAAATCACCGGCCGCGCTGCGGTTCCTTTCCACCAAGGTGGATGTTGAGGACATCGCGGTCCGCCAGGATGTGGTGCGGGCGCTGGCCCGAAACCGGTACGTGGTAACCGATGAAAGCGAGCGGCGGCGCATCGAGACGGTGGCCCGTCTGGAGGTGCGGCGGGCGGTCGACACCCTGTGCCAGATTCGCGACCTTCAGGAAGCGGACGAGACCGCGATCCTGCAAGGCGCCCTCATCGGCTCGCACCGCAATACCCGAGAACGGATCCTCATGCTGCTGGGCCTCACCCGGGATCCCAAGGCGTTCCTGGCCGTGCGCACCCATATCGATGGAAGCCACAAGGATCGCCGCGCCTACGCCCACGAGATCCTGGATGTCGTTTTGACCCGCGAGGAACGGGCATACTTCATGCCCGCCATCGACGGTTCCCTCGAAGGTCTTTCCGGCGAACAGACGGCTTCGCTTGGGGTGTCACGAGGGACGCCCGAAGGACGCGTCCTGGCCCTGCTCCAGAACACGTCGCGCTCTCTCGAAACGTGGATTCACGCGGCAGCTCTTGGAGCGGCCGCGCGTTTGAAGGCGCCGGGTCACGAGGCGGCCATCGAGGCCTTTCTGAGGACACCGGTTGGCTCCGAGTTCTCAAGAACCGGAGAATGGAGTCTGGAAACGATACGCGGCGTCCTGCGTGCGAAAGGGGTCGGACCGATGTTGCTCATCGAAAAGGTCATCACTTTGAAGGCGGTCGAAATGTTTGCCCGCACGCCCGAGGACGTCCTCGCGGATGTCGCGGCTCTCGCGGAGGAGGTTCGGTTCAAGGAGGGCGAAACGATCTTTCACAAAGGTGAGGCCGGCGAGAGTCTGTTCGTGATCGTGCAGGGAGAAGTGAAGGTCCACGACGGCGATCGCGATTTGAAGCACCTCGGCGACAAGAGCGTCTTCGGCGAGCTGGCGGTGCTGGACCCCGAGCCGCGGTCGGCATCGATCACCGCCCTCGCCGACACCCATCTGCTCCGCCTCGACCGCGAGGCTTTCCTGGAGCTGATGGCCGGAAACATGGAAGTGGTGCGCGGTGTCTTGTCCGTGCTGTGCGACCGAATCCGCGAGAAGCTACTCGATGTGGCGCCGACCAAAACCGTGCGGATCCGCGCGTGATCCGCGGCTGATTTGCTGCCTGCTAAAATCGGGGGTGTTTGCGGGCGGTTAGCTCAGCGGTAGAGCATCGGCTTTACACGCCGCTGGTCGCAGGTTCGAATCCTGCACCGCCCACCAGTGTGTAGTAGGCGCGCGCGGGTCGAGGAGCGGTCGTGTCGTGCGCGTCGCTCTGATAGACTCCGCGGCTCACGCGGGGTGGTAGTTCAGTTGGTTAGAACGCCGGCCTGTCACGCCGGAGGCCGCGGG
>CAZFQH010000119.1:0-10027 GCA_964520805.1 uncultured Acidobacteriota bacterium
CCCTCGAAGGACATCCGACACCGCGCAATCCGTGGGTGCGGGTGGCCACGGGGTCGCTCGGTCAGGGTCTCGGTTCAGCCTGCGGCATGGCGTGGGCAAGGAAGAAGGACGGGCATCCCGGCCGTGTCTTCACCCTGATGGGCGACGGCGAAGTGGCGGAGGGCTCGGTTTTCGAAGCCGCGGCGTTCGCCGCTCAGGAAGGTCTCAACAACGTCGTCGCCATTGTCGACGTGAACGCCTTCGGCCAGTCGGGACCAACCATGCTGGTCCACGACACCGGGACCTACGCGCGCCGCTTCGAGGCCTTCGGCTGGCAGGCCGTGGAATGCGACGGGCATGACGTCAAAGCACTCCAGGAGGCCTTCGCCGCGATTCGCGATTCCTCGAAGCCGAGCGTCATCCTCGCCCGAACCCTCAAGGGCAAGGGCGTGCCGTTCATGGAGAACAAGGATGGATGGCACGGCAAGCCGGCCAAGAAAGGCGACGAGCTTCAGGCCGCCCTTGAAGCGGTAGGCGAGGTGGAACTGGGCGACGTGACCGTGCCCTCTCGCCGTTACGGCAAGGCCCGCCCGGTGGCGGCCGCTTTCGCGGTCGCTCCGGCCTACAAGCCGGGCGACCTGGTGGCCACGCGTGAGGCCTACGGCAGCGCCCTCGAGCAGATCGGTTCGCAGTGTGAGGCCATCATGGGGGTGGACGGCGACACCAAAAACTCGACCTTCTCGGAGCGCTTGAAGAAAATCCGCCCGAACCAGTTCGCGGACGCCTACATCGCCGAGCAGAACATGGTCTCGGTCGCCCTCGGCGCCTCGACGGAAGGAAAGATTCCTTTTGCCTCTTCCTTCGCGTGTTTTCTCGCCCGCGCCTACGACCAGATTCGTATGGCCGGTCACTCGGAGCCGTCCCACCTTGTGATCGTGGGCTCGCACGCCGGGGTGTCGATCGGTGAGGACGGCCAGTCGCAGATGGCGCTTGAGGATCTGGCGATGATGCGCGGTGTCATCCCCGCAACCGTCTTCTATCCGTCGGATGCGGTCAGTGCGGAGAAACTCACCGAACTCGCCGGCAAGACGCCGGGGGTGGTCTATATCCGGATGTCGCGACCGAAGACCGCCATCCTGTACCCCAATGACGAGGTCTTCGTGGCGGGTGGGTCGAAAGTTGTCCGATCGTCGCCGAAGGACGTGGTGACGGTCGTGGGCGCCGGCGTCACCCTGCACGAGGCTTTGGCCGCGCACGCCGCACTTGCGGCGGAAGGGATCGTGGTTCGCGTCATCGACCTGTACTCGCTCAAGCCCGTGGATACGAAAACGCTCCTCCAGGCCGCGGCGGAAACCAAGGGGTTCGTCACGGTGGAGGATCACGGCGCCTGCGGAGGACTGGGCGAGGCGGTGGCGTCCGCGGTGGCGGGCCGGTCGCGGATCGAGATCCTGGCGGTTCGTGAGCTGCCGCGTTCGGGAACCCCGACGGAGTTGATGCATGCCTACGGCATCGACAAAGATGCGATCGTGGCCGCCGTGAAGCGATTGCTCGCGTGATTCGACACCGCGTCGCCGCGGCCCTGGTGGTAGCGGCCGGACTTGCGGCCTGTGCGCCTTCACCTTCGTCCAGCACGACGCAGGCGCCCCGAGTCATCCGACTCTCCATCGCAACCGGCGGCACCGGTGGCGTCTACTACGTCTACGGCGGGGCGCTCGCGCGCCTGATTTCAGAGTCGATTCCCGGGGTCGAAGCCACGGCCGAAGTGACCTCAGCGTCCATCGACAACCTCAAGTTCCTCCGTGATTCGAAGGCCGACATCGCGTTCACGCTCGCGGACACCCTGAAGGACGCGACCGAGGGCAAGGGTGCTTTTGAAGGCCGGCCGATTGACCTGCGTGCGCTGGCTGTCCTCTACACCAACGTCACCCATGTGGTCACGAAGAAGACGAGCGGTATCGCCACGCTCGCCGGCCTCAAAGGCAAAGTGGTGTCGATGGGTTCTGCGGGAAGCGGCACGGAGACGATCGCCGATCGCACGGTGGCCGCGGCCGGGCTCGATCCTGCAAGTGACATCCGTCGGGAGAACCTCTCGGCGCAGGCCTCGGCGGATGCGCTCAAGGACGGCAAGATCGACGCGTTCTTCTGGAGCGGCGGTCTGCCCACCGCGGCCGTCCTCGATCTTGCGATCTCCACGCCCATTGTGCTTCTCGATACGGCGAGTGTCCTCCCGAAACTTCAGGCCCGGCATGGCGAGGCCCTTTATCGACCGCTCTCGATCCCGCCTTCGACTTACGCTTCGGTCGATACCGAAGTCCGCTCCTTTGGCGTCTCGAATGTTCTTGTGGTGCGGGCGGATTTCGATGAGCAGCGCGCGTACCAGATCGTGAAGATGATGTTCGAGAAGAAGGCCGCCCTCGTGGCCACCCATGCGGAGGCCAGAAACCTCACCCTCGAGACCGCCGTCGCGGGGTCCCCGGCACCCCTCCACCTGGGCGCCCTCAAGTACTACACCGCGCAAAGCCGAACACTCGCAAAACCCTGACCCGAGGGTTGCTCATGTCCTTGTATCTTCGTCACATACTGACGAAAAAGCAGGGATTCGGCGAACTACTTTGTGCGCCCGCTCGTCCTTCGCCCGCCTGCCAGAGCGCGCCGACCCAGCCATAAGCGGCTTCGGTGACCCGGGCCGGTGTACGCTCGCGGCAGGTGAGCGAGCGACGACCCAAACCACAACACGAGGACGCCGAAGAGGCGATGGTGCGGCGCGTGCATACGGCGCCGCCCTCGGCAACGGTGGTTGCGATCGCCCTGTCGGTGCTGGTTCTCCTGGGCGAAGTCACTGTGGTCGAAACCCTGCGATTCCGCTCCATCGTCCTCGGACTCGGCCTCGCGCTCGCCTTTCTCACCATGAGGGTCCGGGACCGATTCGCCGGGGTGATTCCTCACGGGCTCGCTCTGCTCGCGATGGCTCTCGCCCTCGCTATCGCCGCCGGTGGTCGCGGATTCCTGGCGCGCGCCTCCGAGCCGTCAACCATCGACCTCGTCCTCGGGGGCGGCCTTCTGGCCCTGGTGATCGCCGCGGCTTGGATCTCCACGGGTGCCGCGCTGCCGATTCTCTCGATGGGGACCATCGGCTACGTGTTGGGGGGTTCCGAACTCGACCGATTTGGCCTGTCGATGATCGCGCACCGCGGCTACGACATCCCTCGCCTCATCGGTTCGATGGTGATGGGTTTCGAGGGGGTCTTTGGGGTTCCGCTGGACGTGGCCGCCACCACCATCGGCCTGTTCGCGATCTACGGCGCCCTCCTTGAAGCCTCGGGTGCCGCCCGGTTCTTCCTGAATCTGTCCTTTGCCTCTTTCTCGGGCGACAACACGGCTCGAAGCGCCGCGCGGGCGGTCACCTTCGCCGGGTTCCTTCTGGGCTCCGTCTCGGGAAGCGGGGTGGCGACCACCCTCACTCTCGGCGGCGCTTCTGCTCCGCTTCTGCGCAGCACCGGCTTCACCCGAGAAAACTCGGGGGCTCTTCTGGCCGCGGCGGGAATCGGGGCCATCCTTTCGCCTCCCACGCTCGGTGCGGCTGCGTTCCTTATCGCCGAGTTCTTGAAGATCTCGTACGGCCAGGTGCTCTTGATGGCGGTGATCCCGACACTGCTGTACTACTTCGGAATCCTCCTGATGATCGAGGCGGACATCGCCAAAGGGTCGCCCCAAGGTGCCCGCGAAGCGGCATCTCCACCCCCGGGGCTTCGGGCCACGCTGAGGTCGGGTGGCCACCACCTGGTGTCGCCACTGCTGATCGTCGGCTTCCTGCTGGCCGGGTATTCCGCAACTCGCTCGGCCCTCTTCGCCGGTTGCGGCGCCGTGCTTCTGAGCTTCCTCAACCGCTCCGAGGCCCTGACGCCCCGCCGCCTTCGACGCGCTCTGACCACCGCCGGCGCCTCTCTGGTTCCAGTGATCGCCACCACTGCTTGTGCGGGGATTCTGGTCGCCGGCCTGACCCTCACCGGTCTCGGTCTCAAGATCGCGGGGCTGATCGTGTCACTGGCCGGGGCGAACGTGACCGGGGTCATTCTTCTGTCCGCGCTCGCGGTGTCGGTTCTCGGTCTGTCCGTGCCGGTCACCGCCTCGTACATCCTGGCCGCCGTGACCATCGCTCCCGCCCTCATCCAGGCTGGCGTGAACGAACTCGCGGCCCACATGTTCATCTTCTACTACGCGGTTCTTTCCGAGGTCTCACCGCCCACCGCACTCTCGCCCATGGCCGCCGCGACTCTGTGTCATGGCGATCCGTACCGGACGATCCTCGCCACGCTGCGCTACACGCTTCCCGCGTTCCTGGTGCCACTTGCGTTTACCCTGCGCGCGGATGGTCTGGGCCTTCTTCTGCAGGCACCCTCGGCCTCGGTGGCGACCGCCGTTCTTGCCGCCATCGCCATCATCATCGCCGGCACCGCGGCCGTATCGGGATTTCTGATTCGGCGGCTTTCGCCCGCGGTTCGCGCCCTGTTTGCCGTCCTAGGACTCTTGCTGCTTTTTTGGTGAAGGGCGGGTGAAAGGGCACCCACGAGGGGCCCTGCCCCCCCAACCGCGAGCGAGATCAGGGAGCGTGCCCCTACAATTCGCAACCATAGGGGCATTCGCGATCGAGAAGCCGAACAAAGGAAGCGCCGGAATTACCGGTCCGAATTTCGGTGGAGCGGCGCCGTGCCTTCGACCTACGCTCTTCCCATGCTGATGACCATGACTGACTCGCCCACCCGAGAACGCCCCCTGCCGACACCCCGCGCCATGTACGCCGCGGTGGTTCGCAAGGACGCATCCTTCGACGGCCTCTTCTACACCGGCGTTCGCACCACGGGGATCTTCTGCCGGCCCTCCTGCCGGGCTAGGACGCCGAAGCCGGAGAATGTGCAGTTCTTCCCCGAGGTCAAAGACGCGCTCTTCGCCGGATACCGGGCCTGCCTTCGCTGCAAACCGATGCTCTCGATCGGGGCCCATCCCGACTGGATGAAAGACCTTCTCGCACGAGTGGAATCCCGCGAAGGCGCGCGGCTCAAGGATTTTGAACTGGCCCAGGACGGGATCGACCCCGCACGAGCACGCCGCTACTTTCAGGAGCACTTTGGCATGACCTTTCAGGCCTACTCACGCGCCCGCCGCCTCTCGGGCGCCCTGTCGCAGCTCCGGCTCGGCTTCGACCTCGACAACACCGCGGCCAATGCCGGCTTCGAATCGCTCTCTGGCTTTCGCGACGCCTTTTCGAAGGTCTTTGGAGAACCCGCGGGCAAGGCCGACCGCGCCCAGGCCATCCATCTGGGCTGGGTGGAGACACCCATCGGCCCCATGATCGCGGGCTCGCGGGAGGGGTCCCTGATCCTGCTCGAGTTCACCAATCGCCGGATGATGGAGGCGCAGATCGAGACTTTGAAGAAGCGATTCAAGGCCGCGTTCCTTCCCGAAGATGATGCGGTCATCCGGCAGACCCGCGTCGAACTCGCCGAGTACTTCGCCTCGAAGCGAAAGGACTTCGCGATTCCCCTCGACTATCCCGGCACTCCTTTCGAGGCGAGGGTGTGGACCGAACTCCTGAAGATCCCCTATGGGGAGACTCGCAGCTATGAGGAACTCGCGACCCTCACGAGTTCGAAGGGGGCGGTGCGAGCCGTGGGCAGCGCCAACGGTCGCAACCGCATCGCCGTCGTGATTCCCTGCCACCGGGTCGTCAATAAGAGCGGAGCCCTTGGCGGCTATGGCGGAGGCCTGTGGCGCAAGCAGGCGCTGCTGTCGCTCGAGAGAGGCGTCTCCGCTTATGGCCCCAGGTGATCTCCACCTGGATCCCGCAGCGTATGATGCCAGCAGGGCGGGATAAGGCACTTCGTCGCCGAGATCGTTCGTGTATCGACTGCAAACGGGCCTTTCAATTTCAATAGTGATAGCGCGCCTGCAGAAAATCGATCCGTCCTTTCCCTACCAGGTAGACCAGACGGTGCTCCTGCGTGATGCGCCGTGACCACGCACCCGCGGCTTCGTACTTGAGCGGCTCCGGCTTCCCAATTCCTTCGAACGGATCGCGAAGCACAGACTCCACGAGGTCGAGGACCTTCAGCGCGGCCCTCCGATCGGTGGCGACCCAGTAGCGGAGATCCTCAAGGAACTCTTTCTGGAATCGCGCTTCGAACTCGCCGGGCACGGAGCGCTTGGCTATAGCCCTGCGGCGGAGCGGAGTTGCGAGGGGTTCAGCCGTCGCCCCTTACCCGCCCGGGCTCGCTTCAGCGCGGCAGCCAGTCGCCTGGCGTTCTTGGGCGAGCGAAGCAGGTGCGCAGTCTCGAGAATGCTCGACAACTCGTCCGCGGCAATCATGGCGACGTCGCCGCCGTTGCGGCGCTTCACCACTATCGTTTCGCCTTGCTCTGACGCGCGGTCCAGGTAGACCTTGAAATTCTGACGCGCTTCGCTGTAGCTCGCTTCGATCATAGTACAAGGATACTGTACAAGATCGGTTCCCTCAGAGCGGCGATGAAGCAAGTCCGGCTTGCCAGCGTTGTGCCTCGACTTGTCTCAAAAAAGATCGCGAGATTCTCGTGGCGGGCTTCGGTGACGAGGAGGACATCCTCGAGGCGGATGTAGACGCGGTCTTCAGGGATAGTGAGCGCCGGTTCGATCGTGAAGACCACACCGAAAAGGTAACCCTGCCCAAGAAGAATACTTCGATGACTCCGTCAAGCAGGTGCAGCAATACACGGCTCGTATGTTCAACAAGGAGCTCGGTCTGTTGATGCACGGCTGGGTGCAACGCCCCGGCGTGTAACCTCCCCCAATGACCGTGGCGGCCCGTGCCCGTTTTGCTCCCGCTCTGGCCCTTTTCCTCGTCGTTCTCGGCGGACGGCTGTGGCTCATCGATCGAGCCGGCTCGGACCTCCCCCTATGGGATCAGTGGTGGGGGGACTTTGTCACGGTCGTAGCTCCGGTTGCGGACGGGCGTTTCCAGATCGAGAGCCTTACGAGGCCTCACAACGAGCATCGTCTTCTCTATCCACGCCTTGGCACGCTGGCCCTGCTCAAACTCTCGGGCCGATGGGAGCCGCGCGAGGCCCTCGTGGTCAGCGCGTTAACGCGGGCTATCGGTCTGACCGTGGTTTTCCTTGTCCTCGGCGCAGGTCAGTCCCGAAAAACTCGGGTGACTCTGCTTTGCCTGCTGGCCGCACTTGGCGCTTTGCCGGTTGGGGTATTCAACCTCCTGTCGGGCTTCCAACTCCCGTTCTTCCTGGGGGAGCCGGTCGCGGTCCTGATTCTGATGTTGCTCTTTCGCGGCGGTCTCACGAGCGGACGTGTGGCTCTTGCCATGTGTCTGCTCTTCCTTGCCTTGCTGAACCTGGCGAGTGTCGTCATCACTTCTCTTGGGGCCGCGACGGTGCTGGGACTTCAGGCCGTCTTGCGACGAGGCCCTATCCGAAAAGCGGTGGCCGTGGCCTTCGTCCTCTGTGCTTTCTCCGTGTTCGCCATCCTCACTACACCCTCGCCGTCCACGTCTTACCGCGCCCGAGACATTGCCGAGTTTGCTCGCGTGTTCATGCAGCTCGCCGCCTGGCCCTTTCCGGAAGTGCCGATCCTTGGCTTGCTGGCGCTCGTCCCACCGTTTCTGCTTCTGCACCGGCTGGTCACCGATCGGGAGGCGCCCGAGTCCTCGTGGTTCGCCTTCGCCCTATGCGTCACATCCTGGGCTCAGCAAGCGGCGATTGCTCTGATGCGGGGGAGTTTCGGATCGATCACCTTCCCCCAGTATGTCGATGGCCTCTGGCTGACCCACCTATCCGGCGGCCTGGCTCTGGTTGAAGCGCTTCGGCCGCGGCCCGGGAAGCCTCTCGGCTCTGAGGAGAAGGTTCTCAGGCTTTGGACCGTCTGGTTGGTCGCATTGATCAGCGCCGATGTCGCTTTGCGGGGTGCGCCGGGTCTGGAAAGCGTTCGTCGGGCGGTTGAGATACGCCAGCCGGCTTTCGCGGCCGCCCTGCAGACCGGCCACCTGGAGGCGTTCGGAGCCGAGGCCCAACAGGTGATTCAGATGGAACTCGACAAGGATTACTCCTTCTTCGACCATCCGGTTGGCCGTTTCGCGGTTCCCGGCGTGGTCTACCTGAGACTGCGTAACGAGCCGGAGAAGTTCCTCGAAATTCTGCCCGCGAGCCTGGTGGGAGCGCCTCCTTCTCTGGTATCCCGGGCCATGAAGGTGCTGACCAGGCTCTCGCCGCTCTTTTTCTTCCTTGGCCTGATGCTCATGGTTCAAACTTTCAGGTTCAGGCTCGAGGGCAAAGACCGGAACGGGGCCGAGCCAGCATCAGCCGGCTGACCAATCGCATGCGTCTTGCCCAGGGCACGCCTCAGCGCGGCGACGGTTTCGAGGGAGGCGTGTCCTTCGGATATTTCTGCAACATCCCCTCTTCCGCCATCAGCTTCTCGATCGCATCGATCTCCATGGGGACGAAGTCGGAGACGATTTCCTTCCCAGTTGGAGTGATGATGATGAGGTCCTCGAGGCGGATGTAGATCTGTTCGTCCGGGACGGTCAAGGCGGGCTCGATGGTGAAGACCATCCCGGGGCGTAGTGGCCCCCGGTCGGTCCCCACATCGTGAGTGGCCATGCCGACCCAGTGACCCAGGCCTGCCTCCGATCGGCCGGCCGACGCCTGATACCGGGCCACGAAGGCCTTGGCCGCATTCGCATAGGAGGGTTTCGAGAACTTCGATGCGGCAAGGTGCGCCTCCATATCCTTCACGGCTTCCTGAAGGACGGCCTGCGCGGTCACACCGGGCCGGATCGCCTTTAGAACCGCTTGATAGCATCCGAGGTAGAAGGCATAAAGCTCCCTCTGCGCCGGGCTGAAGCGTCCATTCACCGGCATCATGCGGGTGAGATCGCTCATGTAGTAGCCCACGTCCGGCGCGAAATCCATGAGCAGGAAGTCTCCGTCCTGCATCTGCCGTTTGCCCGCGTTGTAGTGCGGATACCACGCGTTGCGGCCGCTGGCGATCAGAGAGTAGTAAGCCTCGCCCTGTGCGCCGTTGCGGTAGTAGAGGTACTTCGCCATGGCGTCGAGTTCATGTTCGTGGATCAAGGGGGTGGCCGACCGCATCCCTTCCATCAGGGCGAGCCCTGACAGCCGGGTCGCCTTGCGGATCAAGGCCAGTTCGCGCGGACTCTTGATCAGACGCAATTGGTCGAGGGTCGGGGTGAGGTCTTTGATCTCGAACTGCGGAAATCGGCCACGCAAGGACTGGATCAGGGCGCCCTCACGGGAAGGCCGCCCATCGAAGGGGTCGGCGGCATAGTCCCCGATAACCCGTACCGCCAGATCCCGGCTCATGGCGAAACCCTCAGCGGGGCTGAAAGGAGTGAAGAGCGCGCGCCCGCTGTTCCTTGCCGCCCGCGCCAGATGCTCGTTGAGAAGGTCGAGACCAAAGACTGCGTCGATCCCGCTCAACTTGATGATCTCGGCGGCGTCCTCGGCTGCGAGCATCCGGCCCTCGCTCCGTTCACGTCCCTCGTTGCGATGAGGCAGGTAGAGAGAAGTGCGCTTTGTGCTGCCGTCGATCAGGAGGTAGGCGTGGGGGACCTCGATCCCGCACAAATAGTAAAACTCATTCGATTGCCGGAAGCGCGTATAGCCGGGTTGGCTGGGCGCTCCTTGCACCAGGGCGAGGCCGTTCTCTCCCAGGGCTTTTTGTACCTCGGCGCGGCGAGCCGAAAACTCCTCGGGCGGAAAATCGGTGGTGAAGGGCGGGTAGCCCTCCTGGGCCATTCCCGTCACCGGCATCAGCAGGAACGCCCAAAGGACGCGCAGATTCTTCAGCATGTGGAGCTTCAGCATGTAGAGAATGATAGGCGACCCCCGGGGGCCTTGCCTCACTTCGCAGAGGGACGAAAGCGTACCCCCATTCAGTCCCCTCCAGGACGAAGAAGAGAACTAGAAGACGTACGCCAGAGCGAAGCCGATTTGGGCGAGCATCATCATCTGGTACATGTGCGTCCACGACGGATGATTCTCGGTGG
>CAZFQH010000120.1:0-9952 GCA_964520805.1 uncultured Acidobacteriota bacterium
ACCCGAATCAGGTGACGTTCGCTACCGAAAAGGAGTTCGGCCAGGCCGCGAGCCACTTCGGTCTTGCCCACCCCGGTGGGGCCGAGGAACAGAAACGAACCGACGGGGCGGCGCGCGTCATGGAGGCCCGCCCGGGTCCGCCGAATCGCACGGGCGAGCGCAGAGATTGCCCGGTCTTGTGAGACCACCCGCTTGTGGATCTCTTCCTCGATACGAAGCAGCCGGTTCGACTCGTCCTCGCGGATGGACATCACCGGGATCCCGGTCGCCCGCGCGACCACCGCATCCACGTCGTCGCGGAAGACGAACAGCGGCCCTACCTCGCCGGGCAGGAGCGTCGGCCCCTCGGGCAGGCCCACTTCCGGAACCGCGTCTTCGGAACGTTTCAGGAAACGAAGCTTCACCCGGCTTCCCGCTTCGTCCAGTACGTCGATGGCCTTGTCCGGAAGACACCGGTCGGGCATGTATCTCGACGACAGGGAAACCGCGGCCTCCAGGGCTTCATCCTTGTACTGCACGCCGTGGAAACGCTCATACCGCGAGCGAAGGCCGCGGAGAATTTCAACCGACTCTTCCTCGGTCGGCGGCTTCAGAGTCACCATCTGGAAGCGGCGCGACAGGGCTCGGTCCTTCTCGATGTGCTTTCGATATTCCACCGGCGTGGTGGCGCCAATGCACTGCAACTCCCCGCGGGACAGCGCCGGCTTCAGGATGTTGGCGGCGTCCAGACTGCCTTCGGCGGAGCCCGCCCCCACGAGCGTGTGCAATTCGTCCATGAATAGGATGACGCCGGAGTTCTCGCTCAGTTCCTTGAGCAGGTTCTTGAGGCGCTCCTCGAACTGACCCCGGTACTTGGTGCCGGCCACTAGAAGGGCCAGGTCCAAAGCCAGGACCCGCTTCTCCAGAAGGGGCCTCGGCGCCTCGCCCTGCACGATCTGAGCAGCGAGAGCCTCGACGAGCGCCGTCTTTCCGACTCCGGGCTCGCCAATCAGCACGGGATTGTTGCGTTGCCTTCGGCCGAGGATCTCTATCACGCGCTCGAGTTCGTCCCGCCTCCCAATCACCGGATCCAACTTGCCCCGGGCCGCGAGGTCGGTGAGGTCGCGGCAATACTCGGCCAGCAGCGGCGTTTCTTTGGCACGCACCTGGGGCTGGGTCTTCTCGGCCAGGAGACGGACAATCTCCTCGCGCAGAAAAGGAAGGCTGAGGCCGTTCTCTCGAAGGACCTCGGCGGCGGTGGCGGTGTCCTCGCGCAGCAGTCCGAGCAGAAGGTGCTCGGTACCGGTGTAAGAGTGTCCGAGCTGCTCGGCCTCGTCCTGAGCCAGGGCGAGAACACGTTTCACCTCCGGCGAAAGGGGCATCTCGACCGTGGTCGACACCTGTGCGCCGTAACGGCAACGCCCTTCCAGCTGACGCCGGACCTCCTCCATCTTGAGGTCTCCTCGGTTGAGCAGGCGCTGGGTCAGCCCCTTTCCTTCCCTGATCAGTCCGAGCAGAACGTGCTCCGTCTGAATGGAATGGGCACCCAACTGGGAGGCTTCGTAGCGAGCAAAGAAGATGACCCGGCGGGCGCGCTCTGTATATCGTTCAAACACGGTGATTTCAGGGGTTTGGCTGATTCCGATTCTACGCGATGGAGGCCGCTCAACTTCATTCTCTGCGCCTTTGGACGAGAGTGGGGCGAAGACAGACGGAAGTGATGTCCCTGAAGCCCAAGACACGCTTTCCGAGCGCCACGTGTCGAGGTTCTCGTCGCGGCGTTCAGGCGGTAGTCACCTCAAACACCTTCGTCCTCGATGCGGCCCCCGCGGCGAGGCGCACTGCGGACCTGGGAACACCGCTCAGTTCCGCCAGAACCGCGGCGACCGCTAGAACAACGATGCGGCCGCTGCGCGGGCCAGAGACATCAGGGGACCCGGGAAGAGGCCCAAGCCGAAAGTCAGAGCCGCGGACAAAGCGACCACCTTCGTGACCAAGCCTGGAGCCGTCGTGTACTCGGTACCCTCCTCGGGATCTTCCATGTACATGAGCACCACGATGCGCAGATAGTAGTAGGCAGAGACCACACTCATCAGCACGCCCACGGCGGCGAGCCCGGGGTAGCCCGCCACCACCGCGGCTTTGAACAGGTGGAACTTACCGACGAAGCCGGCGGAGATAGGAATGCCCGTAAGCGAGATCAGCAGGATGGTCAGCATCGCGGCGAGAACCGGGTTTCGAGCAGACAGCCCTTTCAGGTGCGAAGTCCTTGAGGGCTCGGCACCGTTGCGCCGGATCGCGATCAGAATGCCAAAGGCTCCCAGGTTCGTGACCGCGTAGGTCGCCACGTAGAAAAGCAGAGACTCAAGCGCCCTGGCCCGGTCCACACCGGTTGCGTCCATGCCCACGATGCCCGCCAGCATGTAGCCCGCATGCGCGACCGCGGAGTAAGCGAGGAGGCGTTTCAGATCCGACTGCGCGAGCGCGCCGAGATTGCCCACAACCATGGTGAATGCCGCCACGAGGGCAATTCCCGGAGCCCATGAACCGCTCAGGTCCCCAATCGCCACCGCGACGACCCGACCGAGCGCGCCGAAGGCCGCGATCTTCACGCCCGCGGCCATGAAGGCGGTGACCGGCGTCGTGGCGCCCTGGTAAACGTCGGGAGTCCACATATGGAACGGGGCGGCGCCGACCTTGAACAGGAATCCGACGAAGAAGAAAGCCGATCCCATCAACGCGAGGACGTTCCCTTCGGTCACCCCTCGGGCCATGATCGCGAGGGTGGTGCTGCCGGAGGCTCCGTAAAGGAGGGCGATTCCGAACAGGAGGAACGCTGAGGAGAAGGCGCCGGTGATGAAATACTTGATCGCCGCTTCCTGGCGCTCGGGGCCGGTACGCGGCATAGCGCACAAAGCGTATAGAGCGACCGACATGATCTCGAGCGCCACGAAGAGGGAGATCGCCTCCGCCGCGGTGGCGAGTCCGAGCATGCCGACCACCGCGAACAACATCAGAGTGAAGAACTCGTGGGGCTGAACCTGATCGTCATCGAGGCGGGCCGCCGCCAGCCAGACGGCCAGAATCGCGACCACCAGAATCGAAACCTGAACGAAGGCGCTGTAGGCCCCGGCCATGATCGTGCCGCCCGTATTCCCGTCGGAGGGGGCGGTCACAATCACCACCAGAGCTGCCATGAGGCCGGTGACGCTGATGTTCCGGCACAGAAGAAGCGAGGCGTTCGCGAAGGCGCCCGATAGAAGCACCCCGATAGCGAACAGGGAAACCAGGATCGAAGGGAGAACTGGCTGGAAGTCGACGATCACTGTCGTCCCTCCGTGCCTGCGGGTAGACGGGGCATGCTGATCTGTGCCTGGTGGATCGCGACCTTATTCCTCGCGTCCTGAATGATCTTGACCACCGGGCGTTCGATGCTCGGCGTGAACCAGGAACTAAACACGCCCATGAACAACGACAGGAAAACGAGCGGCAGAAGCGTCGCCCACTCCCGCGGATTGAGATCGGGCAGAGCGGAGTTCTTTGGATTCGTAACCTCACCGTACATCACTCGCTGAACCATCCACAGAATGTACGCGGCAGACAGAATCACGCCCAGGGTGGACAGAATCACGAGGCCGGGCGAGAAGGTGAAGGACCCGATGAGGATCAGGAACTCACCGATGAATCCGTTGAAGCCCGGCACCGCGATGGAGGAGAGACAAACGAGAAGGAATACGGCGGAGAAGCGCGGCATGACGTTGCGCAGCCCGCCGAACTCCGAGATGAGCCGCGTGTGACGCCGCTCGTAAAGCATTCCGACCATGAGGAATAGCGCGCCGGTCGAGATGCCGTGATTCAGCATCTGATAGCTCGCTCCGACCACCGACATCGGTGAGAAGGCCGCGATGCCCAGCATCACGAAACCGAGATGGGAAACCGAGGAGTACGCAACCAGCTTCTTGAGGTCGGGTTGCACCAGGGAGACAAGGGCACCGTAGACGATGCCGATGGCCCCCAGAAACGCGATTCCCCACGCCGCCTGATCCGCGGCGATCGGGAACAGTGGAATGGCGAGCCGCAAGAAGCCATAGCCTCCCATCTTTAACATGACTCCGGCCAGGATCACCGAGCCGGCGGTCGGTGCTTCCACGTGGGCATCGGGCAACCAGGTATGGAACGGGAACATGGGAACCTTGATCGCGAAGGCCAGCGCAAAGGCAAGGAACAACCACATCTGAAGACCCGGATCGACGGAATACTTCAACAGTTCTGGGAGATCGAAGGAACGCGCGCCGGTCTCCCGGTAGAGGACGAGGAACGCGACCAGCATCAGCGCGCTGCCCGCCATCGTGTACAGGAAGAACTTGACCGCGGCGTAAATACGCCGACCGTGGCCGAAGATACCGATCAGGAAGTACATCGGAATCAGCATCGCTTCCCAGAAGACATAGAAGAGGAAGAGATCGAGGGCGCAGAAGACGCCGATCATGGCCGACTCGAGAATGAGGATGAAGATGTTGAACTCGCGCACTCGCTTTTCGGTCGAGGTCCACGAGCCGAGGAGGGCGATCGGAGTCAGGAGGGTCGAGAGGATGATCAGCCACAGGCTGAGTCCGTCCACCCCAAGGTGATAGCTGATCCCCCATTCGGGCAGCCAGTTGAGCTTCTCCACGAACCGATACTCGGCACTGGTTTCGAAGCCGGAAAGCTGGGTCAGCAGTGCCAGAGATACACCGAATAGAACCAAAGTGAGCCCGAGGGAGAACCGCTTGATCGCGGTATCGGACATACCCCGGCCCACCAGCAGGACGAAGGCCCCGACCAGGGGGAGAAGAATCAGAATCGAGAGAAGGCCCATGAGCTTAGGTTCCGTCCCTTTACCTTTGCGCCCACAGGATGGCGCTCAAAAGAGCGACCGCCCCGGCAAGGATGGAAAGAGCCGAGCCGCGGACCAGACCGTTTTGAAGTAGCTTCCCGCCTTCCGACAACTCGACGGCCAGGCGGCCCATGCCGTTCACTACTCCGTCGATCCAACCCGCATCGACCTTCTTCCACAGGACACGCTCGGAAACGTCGACCACACCGTTGACCCCGTTTCGCACGAACGAATCGTACGCGTCGTCGAAGCCCCACTTCGCGTCAAGCAGGTCTTTGAGCCCGGCGTACTTCGTTGCGAGCTTCGCGGGCATCTCGCGCAAGGCCCCCGCATACATGAGATAGGCCACCCAGAAGCCTGCAAACGCTACCGCGGTCGCCAGGAACGGCATCCATGCAGGGTGGGACAAGGCCTCCTCCACACGGATCGCGGGCTCGACGAACTGCGGGATGTGGATGAAGCCGGAGAAAACCGAGCCGATGGCCAGGACGAACAGTGGAATCAGCATCACCGCCGGAGACTCGTGAATGCCGCTATGGCCGTGTCCATGGCCACCGTGGTCGTCGGCTTGGTTGTCGGCTTGGTTGTCGGCCTTACCGTCGTGCCCCGCGTGGGCAGCATGAGATCCGTGATCCGCGTGCGCCTTCTCCAAGGTTCCGCGATACTCACCCATGAAGGTCATGAAGTAGAGCCGGGACATGTAGAACGCGGTCAGTCCGGCGGTCAGGAGAGCGAGACCAAAGAGGAACGTGTTGTGATCGAACGCCGCGATAAGGATTTCGTCCTTGCTGAAGAAGCCGGAGAAGAAAGGGGTGCCGATGATGGCGAGCCAACCCGCGGTAAACGTCCAGAAAGTCCAAGGCATCCGGGTTCGCAGGCCACCCATCTGGCGCATGTCCTGTTCGCCGGAAAGCCCGTGGATGACGGATCCGGAACCGAGGAACATCAGGGCCTTGAAGAAGGCATGGGTCACGAGATGAAACACCGCGACACCGAACGCTCCAACGCCGCAGGCCAGGAACATGTACCCGAGCTGCGAAACCGTGGAGTAGGCCAGGACCTTCTTGATGTCATTCTGGACAATCGCGATGGTCGCGGCCACGAACGCGGTCACGCCCCCCACCACCGCCACGATCCACATCGCAGTCTCGGACAGGGTGTAAAGAGCCCCGAGCCTCGCCACCATGTAGACGCCGGCGGTCACCATCGTCGCCGCGTGAATCAGCGCGGAAACCGGAGTGGGACCTTCCATCGCATCGGGGAGCCAAACATGGAGCGGAATCTGCGCGCTCTTGCCGCAGGCGCCGATGAACAGGGCGATGGCAATCAGGGTGAAGGGTCCAAACACTCCAAAGGCCTCGGCCTTACCCGCCACGGCTCCGGTGGACAATTCCATCAGGTCGAGGGTTCCGAGGTATGAGGCCGCAAGCGCCATACCAATGATCAGGCCGGCATCCCCTACGCGGTTGACGATGAACGCCTTCTTGCCGGCGTCGGAAGCGCTCTGCTTCTTGAACCAGAAACCAATGAGCAGGTAGGAGCAAAGACCGACGCCCTCCCAACCGACGAACATCAAGGCCAGGGAGCCGCCGGTGACGAGGACCAGCATGAAGAAAGTGAACAGGTTCAGGTACGAGAAGTACCGCACGCGTTCCTCGTCGTGCGACATGTAGCCCACTGAATAGAGATGGATCAGGAAGCCGATTCCGGTGATGACCAGCATCAGACTGGCGGAGAGGGGATCGATCAGAAGCGCCAGCGGAATCGTGAATCCCGCCACGTCGATCCAGTCCAGGGGAAGACTCGGCTGGACGAAATGCAGCCCGTGGTCCCCCGCCGGCAGAGCCATCAGACCCCATACCGTGGCGAGGGCCAGAGCGAAAGAAACAAAAACACAGCTGGTGGCGATCACCATCATCCCCTGCTGCCTGCCCTGCTTCTTGGCGAGGCCGCCAAAGAAGGCCAGCACCAGGAAGCCGAAGAGGGGCATGAACAGCACCATCCAGGGTGCCACCATCACGATTCGTTCGGGAGCAAACATGGTCGTGGTCTAGCCCTTCAGCAGGTTGAAGCTGTCCACATCGAGGTCTTCACGGTGCCGTTGCAGAGCAATGACAATGGCGAGGCCCACCGCGGCCTCGGCGGCCGCGACCGTGAAGACGAAGAAAACCAGAATCTGACCATCGATGGTCCCGTGGGCGCGGGAGAACGCAATGAAGGCGAGGTTCACCGCGTTCAGCATCAACTCGATGCACATCATGACGGTGATTACGTTCCGGCGGATAAACACGCCGAGGGCGCCGATCACAAAGAGGAACGCGCTCACGGCCAGGGCCACCTGGACGAAGCCCGCGTGTGCGGCCTCGAAGGCGCCGAGCGTCGACGTGTAAAGAGTATCGATCGGCGGCATCGCTACTGGCCTTTCGCTTTCTCTTTACGCGCGACGACGATGGCGCCGACCAGGGCGGACAGGATCAGGATGGAAGTGGCCTCGAAGGCATAGAGGAACCGCGGCGAGGCGAACAGGCCGCGCGCCACATCCACGGCCGCGGTGTCACGATAGTTGGTGGGTAAAGTGGCGGACCCATTCCAAACCACCGCCACCGCCTGAACCGCGAGAATGATACCGAGGACGATGGCCGCACGGCCGATGCCGCCCGCGCGATCTCCTTCATCCTGCTTGGCATTGAGCAGCATGATGACAAACAGGAAAAGCACCATGATGGCACCCGCGTACACCACCACCTGGAGCACCGCAATGAATCCCGATCCCAGCATCGCGAACATCACGGCCAGCGAACACATCGTGATGATGAGGGAGAACGCCGAATTGATGGGATTTCGCTGAGCGATCACAAAGATGCCCGAGGCGAGGGCCACGATGGCCGCCCCATAGAACAGGATGACGTCCAGGATCATTTCGCCACCTGCAGACGCGAAACCTGCCCGGCCGGCGCCTGATTCGCGATGGCGATCGTGGTGGGCGGAGACTTCTTCTCTCCGAAGAACGCGGTCATACCCGAGAAGAAGACCACCCAGATGGCGACCGCGGGGATGAGTCGCTTCCAGCCGAAGTGCATCAACTGGTCATAGCGGAACCTGGGAACCGTGGCGCGCAGCCAGATGAACACGAAGAGCAGGAACATCATCTTCGCGAAGAACCACAGGGGCGAATTGGGCAGAATCCCCGGCAGGGGCGAGAGCCAGCCGCCCAGGAACATGTTGGAGGCCAGGGCGCAGACCGTGATCATGTTGATGTACTCGGCCATCTGCAGCAGTGCGAATTTCATCGAGGAGTACTCGGTGTGAAACCCGGCCACGAGTTCCGTCTCGCTTTCCGCGAGGTCGAACGGGGTCCGGTTCACTTCGGCGCAGGCCGCGATCATATAGATGACGAAGGCCGGGAACTGCAGGATGAACCAGACCCAAACGTTCCAGCTTTCCGCGGTGGCCACGATGTCGGTGAGGCGGAACGAACCGGCGGCCATGATCACCGAGACCCAGGACATCCCGAGCGCCAGTTCATAGGAGAACATCTGCGCGGAGCTGCGAAGTCCGCCGAGGAGGGCGTACTTGTTATTTGACGCGTAGCCCGCGAGCACGATGCCGTAGACGCCAAGCGAGGTGATCGCGAAAATGAACAGGACACCGACGTCGAGGTTCGCCATCTGGATGTCGATGGGCCGGCCGAAGATCGTGACCTGACCCGCGGAGTTGAAAGCCGCCGCCATGAAACCCGCCGGCAGGACCATGCCGAGGGCCGAGATGACGAAGCCGGGCACCACGAGTGGACCGCCATAGGGAACCACTGCGAGGGAAACGTAGGCGGTGACGATGGCGACCACAGGGGCCGCGAAGAACAGCACCTTGTGGGCGCCTTCCGGCATCACTTCTTCCTTGAAGAACAGCTTGATACCGTCGGCGGCCGGCTGCAGGATCCCCCATGGGCCGGTGCGGTTCGGGCCGCGCCGAAACTGCATAAACGCGAGCACGCGGCGCTCGATGTAGGTCATCAGTGAGAAGAGCCCCAGCAGGGCGTTGAAGATGACCGCGATCTTCAGGATTGCGATCAGAGCGTCGATCGCGAGTTCCTTGTTCCCCGCCGAAAGCAACAGTTCCATGACGCTATTTGTCCTGGGCGGCCGCGAAGGTCTCGGCCCTGGTAGTCCAGGAAACCTTGTTCCGGATGTAGTACTCGTATTCGTCGCGGAACTTGGCCATCGTTGAGAGGACGGGAGTGATGGCAGCGTCGCCGAAGGCGCAGAGCGTCCGGCCCGCGATCGAGTCGCAAACCTGCTTTAGGGTGTCGAGGTCCTTCTCTTCACCTTTGCCGCTCTCGATCCTTGTGAGCATGCGGTAGAGCCACCCGGTGCCTTCGCGGCAGGGCGAACACTTGCCGCAGGACTCGTGCTTGTAGAAGGCGGAAAGGTTCCGCGCGAGGGCGACCATCGAACGCGAATCGTCGGCCACGATGCAGCCCGCGGAACCAAGCATGGAACCGGCCTTCATCACGCTGTCGAAATCGAGTGCCACGTCGAGTTCGCTCTCAGTGAGGATGGGCACGGACGACCCGCCGGGGATCACGGCGCGGATCTTGCGACCGTCGCGGGGCCCGCCCGCGTAGTCGTACACCAGTTGGCGCAGGGTGATCCGGCCGAGATGGGCCTCGTAGCTGCCAGGGCGCTTGACGTCACCGCTGATCGAATAGAGCTTGGGCCCGCCGTTCTTCTCCGGCCCAAGCGACGCGAACCACTCGGCGCCACGCTCGAGAATCAAGGGAACGTTGCAAAGGGTCTCGACGTTGTTGACGATGGTCGGGCAACCGTACAGGCCAGCCACGGCCGGAAAAGGTGGCTTCAGCCGAGGCTGTCCCCGTTTCCCTTCGAGGCTCTCGAGAAGAGCCGTCTCTTCACCACATTCGTAGGATCCGGCGCCCCGATGGACGACGATGTCGACATCGATGCCGGTTCCGAGGATGTTCTTCCCGACGAAACCCGCCGCGTAGGCCTCGGCCACCGCTTGGTTCAGGACGCGCGCGCCTTCGTGAAACTCGCCCCGGATGTAGATGTAGCAGCTCTTCGAACGGATGGCATGGGC
>CAZFQH010000121.1:0-6377 GCA_964520805.1 uncultured Acidobacteriota bacterium
GGGCGAGGCATGCCTCGCCCGGCCCAATCGTCGCGCTGATCCTCGAGCTCGTGGAGGGCGAAGACCTCGCCAACCGCCTGGGGCGCGGGGCGCTCCCCGTCGACGAAGCGATCGCCATCGCGAAGCAGATTGCCGACGGCCTCGAAGAAGCGCACGAGCGCAGCATCATCCACCGCGACCTCAAGCCCGCGAACATCAAGGTCACGCCGGACGGCAAGGTGAAGATCCTCGACTTCGGCCTCGCCAAGGCCTTCGACGCCGAATCCGCCGCGAACCCGGGATCGAGCCAGATCTCGCAGTCGCCGACGATGTCGCGGCACATGACGGAAGCGGGGATGATTCTCGGCACCGCGGCCTACATGAGTCCAGAGCAGGCGCGCGGAAAACCCGTCGACAAGCGCACCGACATCTGGGCTTTCGGGGTGGTGTTATCTCTACTTCCTGTACGACGAGGCGGAGCGCGGACGGGCGATGATGGTCGCGCGGGTTGTAGGCAGCGGCGTCTCGTCGCCCCAACGACTCTTCGACCTTCCCCCTCACCAGTGGGAATTCAACCGATCGTCGTTCGCCGTCTACGACCATGGCCGCCGTTTCCTTGTCAACGTCCAGGTGCCCCTCACCGCACCGCAGGTCATCACGGTCGGACAGAACTGGACGGCGGGCCTTGGAGGACGGCGTTGGGATCACCGTGGTCCCTGGATCCCGACTCGGCCCGTCCGAGATCACCGGCGCGATCGGCGCGGGCGGGATGGGCGAAGTATTCCGCGCGCGCGACACGAAGCTGAATCGCGACATCGCGATCGAGTCGAACACCGACTACGATGTCGTCTCGGTGGACCTGGCCACGGCCGTCGTCACCCCGGTGATCACCACCCAAAGGGGCGGAGGAGCAGCCGCCCAACCTCTCTCCGGATAGGACTCGGTTGATCTACCGGCTGATTACCACGGGACGACCCGGCGGCTTGTGGATGTCGGCGGTTTCGGGCGGTCCGCCCGTGCGACTGGTCAAAGGATCATCGGCATTGGAGAGCCAGGGCTCATGGTCACCGGATGGGAACTGGTACGTCTATCTCAGTCAGGAGAAGGGTCGTCAGTCCCTGAACAAAGTGAAGACCACGGGCCAGGCGACGCCTGTGGTGTTGAAAACGGACGTGAAGCTCTCGGCGCGGGGGGCCATGTGGTCACCTGCGAACGACTGGATTCTGTATAGCGACGCCGGCGTGAAATTGATCTCGCCGGATGGCCAGACCACGCGAGACGTGTCGCCTGTGAGTGCGCTCGTCTACGCCTTCTCGGCGGATGGGCGGACGATCTACGGCCCTCGGCAGCCCGTGCGGTTGGGTCCGATGGAACTGTTTTCGATGAATGTCACGGGCGGCTCCGAGAAGACGATCGGCTCCCTGGCCCGCGACTATGTGCCTGCGGCGTCCAGCAATCCCGGGCTGCGCCTGTCGCTCACGCCCGATGGCAAGAGCCTGACCGACAGCATCACCAGGACCTCTTCGAACCTGTGGCTGATGGACGGGCTGCAGTCTGTGAGGGTGCGGCAGCGATGGCCCTCACACCAAGGCACCCGACTCGGCTCTCGTCAAAGATGGGTCGGAGATGCTGGCTGCGCTGCGGACGGAACGAGGTACAGGCTCGACCGTGCGCGGTTATAGACTCGACCCATGACCGACTCTGAAGTGAGAGTGGTGAAGGTGTCCCGCCGGGCGGACGATGGCGATGCATGGATGCGGGCGCTCTCTCCGTCCGCTCGGGTCTTAAGCGTCCGCGCCGCAACCGAGAACGCCTGGCTTGCCAAGGAGGGGAAACGGATTGACGCCCGACTTCGTCGCGATGTTGTCCGCGTTGTCCGCCGAGCACGTTGAGTTCATGCTCGTGGGGGCCCACGCGCTCGCCGCTCATGGTTTCGTTCGCGCCACCCAGGATATCGACATCCTCGTGAGACCCACGCCTACGAACGCGCGCCGGGTGTTCGCGGCCCTCCGGACCTTCAAAGCACCTCTGTTCGACCTCGCGGAGGCGGATCTGCTGAACCCGGATGTGATTTACCAGGTCGGCGTCGAGCCCAATCGAATCGATCTCATGAACGATATCTCCGGCGTGTCCTGGGACGAGGCATGGGCGGGCCGAACCGAGATCGTGATCGAGGGAATCCGCGTGCCCGTTCTCGGCCTCGAGGAGTTCGTCCGTAACAAGCGCGCCTCGGGTAGACCGAAGGACCGTGCCGATCTCGTCCTGATCGGTCGCGAGTAGGCCCCCTGGAACCGGCCCCGGTTTCTGGCGCGAACGGCCTTTTGGATCGATAGCTAGTCGGTATTACAGTGTAGCGATCGATATGGACACCGTCACCATCTCCCCCAAATTTCAGGTCGTCCTTCCCAGGAAACTCCGCGAGGAACTCGGGCTCAAGGCCGGAGGCAAGATGCGGGTCGTGCGCTACGGTGATCGCATCGAGCTTCTCCCCGCGCGGCGCGCCATCCAGATGAAGGGCTTCCTCAAGGGCATGGACACCTCGATCCCGCGGGATCGCGATCGGGCTTGAAGTCCGGCAACGTCGTCGATTCCTCCGGGTGGCTCGAATACTTCGCGGGCACCCCGCGGGCACGCCTGTTCGCCCCTGCCATCGAGGCCCCGGACCGGCTCATTGTTCCCGTGGTGGTCCTTTACGAGGTGGTGAAGAAAGTCCGGCGTGAGCGCGGGGATGACAAGGCGATCGAAGCGGCCGCCATCTTGAGGAGCGGGCGCATCGTCGATGTCGACATCGCGACCGCCCTCGACGCCGCGCAGCTCGATCTGCCTCTCGCCGACAGCCTGATCTACACGATCGCACGGCGTGCCGGAGCGACCCTGTGGACCCAGGATGAAGACTTCGCGACCCTGCCCGGGGTCAGGTACTTCCCGAAGCGATAGTCGCGCGGCGCCGGCGGGCGACCACCCTTCGACGCTCAGGGACCACAAGGGGCGCCCCCTACCTTAGAATGCGCCCAAGGACGCTGGCTGCCGGATCCAGACTTGGCCCATACGAAATCAGCGGCGCCATCGCTGGCGGGATGGGGGAGGTGTTTCGCGCCCGCGACACGAGGCTCAATCGTGATGTCGCGATCAAGGTTCTTCCCGCCACGTTCGCGCAGGATCACGAACGCGCGGCGCGGTTCAAGCGGGAGGCGCAGGTTCTCGCACGTCGCCCGCGGCGACGATGTCGGCGATGTAGAGGAGCGCGTCACCCGACACGCACAAGATCCCTGTCGATGAGTGGGCGCATCCGGGGCTTGAGGCCCTTGGCCGTGATGACGTCCACGCGAGCGCCCAAGAGATCTTCGAGGAAGATCAGCAACCCCATGTGGCCCTCGAAGGTGGTCGGGCCCTCGAACTCGACGAGCACGTCCACATCGCTGTCGGACCGCGCCTCATCACGCGCGACCGATCCGAAGAGGGAGAGCGAGCGGACGCCGAAGAGACGCACGATCTCGTCTCGTCTGGCCGAGAGCAGAGCGATCGCTTCGGGCGCGTTTCACGGTTGGATCATACCGTCCGGAGTGGCCGGTCCGAAGAACCCCGGTCGCCCGGTCCCCCTTCACCTATGACCCGCTGCATCCTTGATGAACCTCATCTCCAGCACACGTCTCGGCCCGTATGAAGTGGTCTTGCATCCGGGCGGCAAGCGGCTCGCGGTCGTCGCGGCCGCCGACCAGAGCGGCGTGGTGGAGGACAAAGTCGTGTTCATGTTCAACTTCTTCGAGTACCTGAAGAAGACGGTGCCGGGGAAGTAATGAGCCTCGCAACCGGCACGCGGCTTGGGCCGTATGAAGTCATTTCCCCCATCGGCGCTGGCGGGATGGGCGAGGTCTATCGCGCCCGCGCTACGAAGCTCAATCGCGATGTCGCGATCAAAGGTCCTTCCCGCCGCATTCGCGCAGGCTGACGAACGCGTCCGTGCCACATCCGGGGCAAACGGGCCGGGCATGCCCGGCCCCTACGGTTCGATCATCGCCCTCGTGATGGAACTTGTCGAGGGTGAGGATCTCTCCGCTCATATCGCGCGGCTCGACTCGGCGGGCGGGGCGCGCCTGGAACTGGATGAAGCGATCTCGGGCACGGGTGAGGCCACCGCCACAGCACCGCTGCCCGTGCCCGTGGCCGTGGCCGTGGCCGTGGTCGTGGTCGTGGTCGCGCCGCTTTGGAAACGCGTGCGATAGCCTGATTCGGAGCTGAGCCCGGGCTGAAGCCGCCTGCGGATGGCCCGCCTCAGATCCGCGATGCGGTTGCGGTTGCCCGGCGCGCGGCCAGAGCGTAGGCGTCGAAATATTTTTGCAGGCTGGCGGCGGTCGAGCCGTACTCGTTGGAGCCGGCGAAGAAGTCGACCACCACTTCGCGCGATCTGGCAATTTCACGCAGGCGAGGCTTCGCCTTCCGGTGCGCGGCGTCGGCGAGGGTCAGGTCGAGCAGTTCGAGCGCGCGGTAGAAGGCGCCCTGGGCGAGGTCAGGATTCCGGGAGTTCCAGCGGATGGCCCGGCTGATTTCACTCCCTACGTTTCCCATTTGTTCGAAAAGCGAGAGGGTCCACCATCGGCCCGAAGCCAGGTCGCGGTGTTGCGTCCCGGTCATCGTGCCACCAGCCGGTCCACGAGCCTCGCGATCGCCGCCCGGGTGGCCGAATCGTCCACTCCCCGCGAGCGGTTGCTGCAAGAGGGGCGGAGGTTGATCATCGAATCGAATTCGATAAAGTCCTCGCCGGAAAGGCCGGGGTACAGGTTGATGCCCCACAAATCCTTCTGGTCCGCCCCCTCCGAGAGCAACTCCGCCTCCTGGTCTGAATGCATATCGGCGTCGAGCATGATGACTTCGCGCTGGAGGTCGACGACTGCCTTGACCATGTCTACGAAGCGCCCCGCGGCCAGCTGCCGCAGTTCGTCGACGCCAATAGGGTCCGCTTTGGTGGCTCTTCTCATGCTGCTCTGCGAGAGGATACTCGGCGGGCGCGGCCATTCAAGGTCCAACCTCATCCGACCCTACCCTCCTCCTCATATCTCTGAGCTCAGGTTCCCGGCTGGGGCGATTCGAAATCACAGGCGCGATCGGCGCTGGTGGGATGGGCGAGGTGTTCCGCGCCCGCGACACGAAGTTCAATCGCGACGTCGCGATCAAGGTGTTGCCTGCCGCGTTCGCGCAGGATCATGAACGCGTGGCGCGGTTCAAGTGTGAGGCGCAGGTCCTCGCGTCGCTGAATCATCCGAACATCGCGACGATTCACGGGTGGGCGGAGGTAGGGGCGAGGCATGCCTCGCCCGCGGTCAAGGTTCTCTACTTCGGCCTCGCTAAGGCCATGGATCCGTCTGACGCATCGAACCCGAACGTCTCTCACTCCCCCACCCTCACCCATCAAGGCACTCAGGCCGGAATGATCATCGGCACCGCGGCCTACATGTCGCCCGAGCAGGCCAAGGGCGAGACCGTCGACAAACGCGCCGACATCTGGGCCTTCGGCGTGGTGCTCTACGAAATGCTCACGGGGAGGCGCGACAACGGTCATCGCAATGTGGCTGGGGGCGCCGTGACGCGCCGCGTCGCCACCGACCGGCGCGGCATTGTCACTCACGCCCTTGTCTTTCGAGCAAGGTGGACAAACGGTGGCGGTGTGGTCGCCCGACGGCAAGGCCGTGGCCTTCGCCGCGCGGCAGAAGGACACCGATCCCTATCAGGTTTATGGGCGCTACCTCGCGTCGCCGGCGCCGGCGTAGATCACGACATTCGCCGAAGGCGTGAGCGGGCTCATCGAGGGGACGACGTCCGGCAAGATTGTTTTCGACAGGGGAACTTCCTTCGGCCGGCGCTCTGGTCGGTGTCCCCGGTCGGTGGCACGCCAGCCAAAGTCACCCCCGTGATCGCCACCCAGCGCGCAGAACAGATGCCATCGTGGGCAGCAAGGGATTCGGCGATGGTGTATGTCACCGATCGCAATGGCGTCCAGGAGATAGGGCTGCACAAACCCGGCCAGCCGGATCGTCCGCTGGTCACGTCGCGAGATTTCCCGCCAGATAAGACACGCGGGTTCATGGGGCCCGCGCTGTCCCCTGATGGCACTCGCGTCATCTACAAGTGGCTGGTCCTGGCCGGGCGCAGCGCAATCCCAACCCCGACGACTCTCCCGGAGGGTGGGTCGCCCACAGCGCAGTCGTCGAGGAAGGTGCCTACATTGCACCGGACGCGATGGTGCACGGCAACGCAAGGGTCTTCTCAGGGGCGACTCTGCTCGATTCTGCCCAGGTGTATGACAACGCTCGGATTCACGAGGGTGCGATGCTCTGCGACGACTGCCGGGTTTACGGCAACGCCACCATCGAGCAGGGAACCGTCAGCGGCGAGTCCAAGGT
>CAZFQH010000121.1:6387-9906 GCA_964520805.1 uncultured Acidobacteriota bacterium
GAGCGACGAATCGGACGACAACCCCGACACGTGGTTCACCGGACGGCAACTGGTACGTCTACCGGAATACGATTTCTGCGGGCTTGGAGTCATTGAACAAGGTGAAGACGACAGGTGGAGCCGAAGCACCACCCTCACCGGAGATCGACGCCACGAGGCCTCTATTCGCCGGACTTCACGGCCATAACGTCACCAGGCCCGATTCCGTGATCTCCGAATCGAGCGTCAAAACCTTCAAGCGATGGACGCGAGCCGTCGAAACAATCAAACGATCGGCAGGATCGCGGTGGAACGAATCGGGCAAACGTGCGACCTCCGACGCGATGGCTGCGGTGATCGGAAGAATTCGAACGGTGTGGGCATGCGCGGCCAATTCCAGCCATTCCTCGAAACCGCGATCCAATTGGACGCGGGCACGACTCACCAAAGTTGCGACTTCCCACAGACTGATGGCGCTGAGCATGGGACGCGTGCCCTGCGGCAACGAGTCGAGCCGTCGGATCGCGGATCGACCGAGACGCGGATCGGCGGAGAGCCACCAGATCCACGCGTGGGTGTCGAGCAGGGGCGCTTCGGCCACGTTACTATCTCAGGGCCTTGACGTCCGCCGAGCTCACCGCTGGGGCCAGAGGGTTGCCACGCCATCGCGCCGGCCGGTCACGTAGCGCAAGCCATGGGCGTTCGCCGGCGTCGACATCGCCTACGAGCTTGGCCACGACCCGCCCCCGTTTTGTGATGGTGATGACCTCACCTTTTTCGTGGACAAGGTCAATCAGGGCGAGGGACCGAGCCTTGAATTCCGTGGCGCTCATCTTCATATGACCAGTATAGATGACCGGTCAGGTAGAACCGCGGCCGGTCGTTCTCAACTGGACCGCGGAAGTGCAGCGTCAGTTGCACGCCCGCACCTCCAAACTCCTGGGGGGCCAGCGTGCGCCTGATGGGCAGTGTGATCGGATCCTCGCGACCGCTCCTGACCGCGCGCCGCGTGTCGAACCTCACCGCGGACGGGCGTCCCTCGATGATCGTGGTCTCCCTTCGCGCTCCCTTGGAGAGATACACAGGCGCACGTAACATTGTGTGGATGAAGAACCTCACCATTGCCCTCGATGAGGCAACCCTCCGCGACGCGCGTCGGATCGCTTCAGAACGGTCGACGTCCCTGAATGGCCTGATCCGGGACTACCTGGATCGGCTCACCAAAGCCTAATCCCACACCCGAAAAGCAAGATCGCGGATCGCCGCCCTGTGCCGTCGATCGAAGGCCGAGATCGGAAAAAGCACCTGGACCCGCGACGACCTGCATGCGCGTTGACTGCTTCCTGGACACCAACGTCCTCGTGTACGCGACCTCCTCTTCCAAAGGAGATGCGAGCAAGCAGAATCGAGCACTCAAGCTGATTCAGCATGCGGGCTTCGGCCTGTCGGCCCAGGTCCTGCAGGAGTTCTACCTCACCATGACCCGCAAGCTCAAAACGCCTCTGGCGCCCGAGATGGCGGTGGCGTTGATGGACGAGTATCGGGCCTTCCCCATGGCGCCAACGGATTATCAACTGATCGTTTCAGCGGCCGAAATCTCGGTCAGGCATGGAATCTCCTACTGGGATGGCGCGATCATCGCGGCGGCCGAAATCCTTCAGGCTAGGGTCCTCTACACGGAAGATCTGAATCACGGGCAGCGCTACGGGAGTGTTCGTGTGGAGAATCCCTTTCGCGATATCTAGCAGTCCGTGGTGAAAGTCGACCGCGAACGAAAGCGGGAGATTTTTCGTCAGATCAAGGTGACAAACCGCGGGAATACCGGGACTATTTCGAGGTTTGGCAACGCCGAGCTCTGCGGAAAAGATCCACTTTCGACGCGGAGGGACTTTCGCCACAGGCTGCTTACGAAATCACCGCCCAGTCGAACGAGTCGGGACGAATCGAAATCTACGCGCGGCCCTTGTAGTACTCGAAACGCGGGAAGTTGCTGCTCGAGATATCGACGCGGATGCGATGCCCGCGGCGAAACACCCGCGAAGTCGGATACATCTCGATCGTAAACTCGTAGGGCTTCCCCGGCTCGAGGCGAAAGGCGGGAATGATCGCGATCGACCCGGCCAGGACCTTCGGCGCGAGGTCATCGGGCTGGCGCCCTGATCGAAGTCTGAAAGTTACGCACCGACTCCCTGCTCGGCGTCCTCGCCCTTGAACGCGCGCCCGATTGGTGATCCCGCGGTAAGGGCGGGCCCGGCCAGCTCACTCGCGATGTCGCGACGGATCGCGTTCACGACTTCGATCGCAGCTGCGATGTGGCGAAACTGCCGAGGCGGTGCCCGGTCCGACGTGACGCGTCCCGAACGATCCCTACGAGTGCACGGTACCACCGAGTTGCCGCGAGCTGGCGAGCGGGGCATACTCACACATTGTGCCTACGCCACACACATCCCAATACGTTGGACTCGCGCTCCTCGCCGTTCTGGCGGCCTGCACCAGTCGCGCGCCACGCGCTCACACTCCTGCGATGACGGGTACCGCATCCGCCGAGATTGCCGCCGCCCGCGAACGCTCGAACAACGCGATCGCCGCCCACGATACCGCCGCCATCGCACGCGAATGGATGCCCGACATCAACGTCGTCACCTCGACCGGCGCGCAAAACTCGGGTCTCGATGCCAATGCGCAGGCGATGCAGGCGGCGTTCACGAGACGGCCGGACACGAAATGGGTCCGCACACCGATTCGCATCACGGTGTTCGACCAGTGGCAGGTGGCATCGGAGGAAGGTGAGTGGGTTGGCACGTGGACCGATCCCGACGGACCGGTGCGCGTTACCGGCACGTACCTCGCACAATGGCGGCATACCGACGGGCGATGGCGCATTCAGGCTGAGGTCTTTGTCCCGCTCACCTGTGCAGGTGGCGCGTACTGCGCCACGCATCCGTGAATCGCGTTCCGACGTGCCTCGCGTCGATGCGTAAGCTAAGCCTCGGCACCTGACAGACTGCCGCTGACGCTGATTGACGTGCCACCATCGGTGTTCTCAGGCGCCGCACAGGATACCTGCCGCCTGCTGTCAGGTAATCCCCGATACGCGACTGCTCCCTGAATCGCCAGCATGATGGTACAGGATCGGCGGCGGTCGGCGACATTCGCCGGCCGCTGCGTCTCGAGGTCGGCGGCAGCTTGCTCATCAGCATCGGAGAGACTATGTCCACCACCGCTCTGGCTACGCCAGAAACCATGCCTGCCATCGAGCCGGCGCTTCCGACTGGCCCCATCATCGTAGCGACTGATACGAGTGCGGATTCCGACGCCGCGTTGCCGATCGCCAGCGCGCTTAACGCGCAGGGGCCGAAGTCATCGCGCTGAGCATCATCGAAAGCGATGAACGTACCGGTCTAGTGGGAAGGGTGGGCGCTCGAACAGGTGCTCGCCGCGGTGCCTCAAACCTGGCGCCCATCCTTCTACCGAACCGCCACCGACGCCGAGATCGACCTGGTGCTGGAGCGACCCGGCAAGGCGGGGCCGGTGGCGGTG
>CAZFQH010000122.1:0-7788 GCA_964520805.1 uncultured Acidobacteriota bacterium
ACGGACTCTCAGGAAGAAGAAAGAAGTGATGATCCATCTGATTCTGGCCGCGGCTCTAGCCCAGGCCCAGGCCCAAGTGGCGGCCTCGGCACCGGCACCTCCACGGTTGACCCTTCGTGCCGCGCTCGAACGCGCCTTCGAGTTTTCACCCTCGGCCCTTCGCGCCGCCGACGAAATCGAGGCCGCCGAGGCCCAGCGGGTCGCGACCAAGTCTCTGGTCCTGCCGCGGATCAACATCACGGGCAGCCTCATTCGCAACTCCGAAGAGGTCACGTTCGGTTCGACCGAGGATTCGCGCACGATCCTTCCCGGCACCGACTGGAACGTTCGGCTGACCCTTCAGCAGCCGATCTACGCGGGGCGTCGCGAGTTCCGGCTCTACTACCAGTCGAAGGAAGGCATCACCCTGGCCCGAGACGGGAAACGCGCGACCCGCGATCAGATCGCTCTGCGGGTGATCGCAGACTATGCGACGGCCGTGCAGGCCCAGGCGTTGATGGATGTCGAGGGTCAGGCCGCGGCTCTGGCCGAGAAGCGTATCGCCCAGGCCCGCTCCTTGTTCGACGCCGGGGAGGTGACGCGGGTCGACGTGCTCCGCGCGGAAACCGCGCACAAGGCGGCCCTGCGCCGCGTGGCCAGCGCCGAGGCCGAGGCGATCCAGGCGCGGTCGAGACTGCGTATGGCCCTCGCCATCGACGGGGGAGACCCGGAACTTGGTACGCTCGACACCAGCACCGATCTGAATCTGCCCGTGCGCGGCCAGGAGAGCCTGGAAGCGGCGGCGTTTAACCGCGCCGAGATCAAGCAGGCGGAGACGAACCTGCGCATCGCCGACCTCGAGATATTGAAGCAGAAAGGCGCGCATCTGCCCGTCGTCACCGCCGACCTGGGGTACATCCGCCAGAAGTCGTCTTTCCCCTCCGACAGCTACGGCTATGCCGCCCTTCGAGTCACCGTGCCGGTGTTTCAGGGCGGCGAGATCGGCGCGCGCATCCGCATCGCCACCGCGCGTCGTCATCAGGCCGAGGTCACCCTCGCCGAGACCCGGCGTCAGGCGACCGAGGATGTGCGTCAGGCCCTGGCTCTGATCGAGGCCGCGCGGCGCGCCAAGAGCCTGGCCGAGGATCAGGTGAAAGCGGCCGAAGCCGAATACGCGCAGGCCCGCGACCTTTACGAGCAGCGCGAGGCCACTGCCCTTGATCTCGAGGCCGCCGAAACCGGACTCTCCGAAGCACGCCGCGCCCTCATTCAGGGCCGATTCGCGGTGCTTTCCGCCGAGGCTTCGGCCTGGCTCGCCGCCGGCACCCTCGCAGACGCCGCACTGGAGAACTTCAAATGAAAAAGATGATCTATGCCGGAGTGCTCCTCTGGTCCTCCCTCGTCCACGCCCAGACCCAGGCACCCACCAAGGCGCCCGCGAAAGCGATGCCCGGCGATGTGCGTGAACTCGCGGCGGCGGTAGAGAAGGCCGGTCAGGATTCCGCGGCGCTCTCGGCGCGCTACAGCGGTGAGTTCGTCTCGTCGCAGCGATCGGAGCTGACTTCGCGCATTGGTGGGCGGGTCAAGAGCGTCCTGGTGGATGAGGGTGCCGTGGTGGCGCGCGGCGCCGTCCTGCTGGAGCTTGAGACCGAGTATCTCGACCTTGATGTCAAGCAGGCGACCGCCGAGGTGGCCCGCGCCCAGGCCGCACTAAACGAGGCCGAGCGCGATGCGAAACGGAAGGCCGAACTGGTGGCGAAAGGATCCGTCTCCGAGGCGGCGAGCCAGCGGACGGCGAGTGTCTTCGAGCAGGCGAAGGCCGGAACAGACGCCGCACAGGCAAGGCTCAGTCTGGCCGAAACCAGGCGCAAGGACGCGGCCCTCACGGCACCCTTCCAGGGAGTGATCGAGCAACGCCGCGCGAACGTCGGCGAGCGCCTGGCCGAAGCGACCCCGGCCTTCGTGATTGTGCAACTCGCTCCCTTGAAGCTCCGCTTCCGCGTGCGGGAGGGTGATCTCACTCTGGTTCGTAAGGGCCAGGGAGTCGAGGCCGAAGTGGACGCCTATCCGGGGCAAAAATTCCGCGGGGTGATCTCGGTTTCGGGTGGGGCGATTGATCCTTCGACCCGCACGTTCCTTGCCGAAGCCCGTTTCGAGAACCGCGACCTGCGGCTGCGGCCTGGGCTTTTCGCGCGCGTGCGCGTCCTGACCGGGAAGTAAAGGGGCCATGCAAAAACTCGCTGAAATCTGTATCGACCGACCGGTCTTCGCGACCGTTCTCATCCTCACCCTGGTGGTTGTCGGAGCCTTCGGTTACACGACGCTCGGTGTCGATCGTTTCCCCAACGTGGACTTTCCATTCGTCACCATCACCACCCGGATGCCCGGCGCGGCTCCACAGGAGATGGAGACGGACGTCAGCGAGAAGATCGAGGAGGCGGTCAGCTCGATTTCCGGGGTCGACGAACTCCGCTCGTTCTCCTCCGATGGCTTTTCCGTGGTCACCGTGGGCTTCAACCTGGAGAAGGACGGAAACGTCGGCGGCCAGGAAGTGCGCGAGCGGGTCGACGGCGCTACCTTCACGTTGCCGCGCGGCATCGATCCTCCGGTGGTCGAGAAGATCGCGGCGGACGCGACCCCGGTCATCGCGGTCATCCTGTCCGGCGAGGCCAGCCTGCGCGAGTTGACCGAGTTCGCGGACAAGGTTCTGAAGCGGAATCTCGGAACTGCCGCGGGCGTGGGCCAGGCCACCATCATCGGCGGTCGCGCTCGTCAGGTTCGAGTGGTGGCGAACGCGGGGGCTCTTGCGAGCCTCGGCCTGCCCGCGGCGCAAGTGGTTCAGGCGATCCAGGCCCAGAACCTCCAGCTTCCCGGCGGCAAGGTCGAGCAGGGCGCCCGCGACCTGTCACTGCGCACGTACGGCCGGGTCACCTCCCTCGACCAGTTTGGCGAGATCGTGGTGGCCTCGAAGAACGGCGTGGCCATCCGTCTCAAGGACGTGGCGCGGATCGAGGATGGGGAGGAAGACCCCGAGTCCACCGCGTTGTGGAACGGCGAACCCGCGGTCACCCTGCTGATTCGGAAGCAGTCCGGGGCCAATACCGTGAAGACCGTGGCCGCGGTCAAAGAACGTGTCGAATCACTCCGCGACCGTCTGCCTAAGGGATGGAAGATCGACTACGCGCGGGACCAGGCCGAGTTCGTCATCACCGCGATCGCCACGGTCATGGAGCATCTGATCCTCGGGTCGATTCTCGCCGCCTGCGTGGTCTGGATGTTCCTGAAGCGGTCGCGTCCCACCCTCATCGCCGCCCTCTCGATACCCGCCTCGATCATCAGCTCCTTCGCGGCTATTCAGTACATGGGCTACACGCTCAACACCATCACGCTGCTGGCGTTGACCCTGGTCGTCGGTATCGTCATCGACGACGCGGTGATCGTGATCGAAAACATCTTCCGGCTGCTCGAGGACAAGCGCTTGCCTCCGCGGGAGGCGGCCATTCAGGGCACGCGCGAAATTGGCCTTGCGGTCCTGGCCACCACCCTGTCGCTGATCGCGGTTTTCCTGCCCATCGGCTTCATGGGCGGCATCGTGGGCCGCTTCATGGGCAGCTTCGGCATCACCATGAGCTTCGCGATCTTCATCTCCCTGATCGTCGCCTTCACGATCACTCCGATGTTGTGCGCCCGCTGGCTGAGAGTCCCCAAGGGCGACGATGTGGTGGTGCCCGTGCACGGCCTCAACGAGCATGCTCCCGGTTTCTACGGGCGGATCGAATGGGCCTACATGAGCATGCTCCGCTGGGCGATGGGGCATCGCTTTGCGATGATCGCGATCATCGCGGTTACGGTACTCGCAACCGGCCCGCTCTTCGTCCTTGCGAACAAGAACTTCCTGCCCACCGACGACGAAGGGCAGTTCGAGGTTTTGGTGCGCGCACCCGAAGGCTGGTCGCTGGAGTCGTCGAAATCGCTGATCGAGTCGATTGGTAAACAGGTCCGCGCACTCGACGGCGTCGAAGCCACCCTCACCACTCTCGGCGCCGATCCGTTGCGCACTCAGAACTACGGCAGCATTTACGTCAAGATGAAGCCGCTGGAAGCGCGCACCACTTCGGTCTTCACCGTTCAGAACCAGGTGCGCGCCGAGATCCTGCCGCAGTACGCCGAGCTGAAGATCCGGACCCAGGTCAGCATGGTCAACGTCATCGGGTCGGGCAGCAACGCCACCATTCAGTTCTGGGTGGGCGGCCCGGACCTTGCGAAGCTCGAGGAGTATTCGACCCTGCTGCTGACCGAGATGAAGAAGGTGCCGGGGGTCGTCGACGCGGACACCGACCTCGTTACCGGCAAGCCCGAACTCGGGGTCGTGATCGACCGCGAGAAGGCTGCGGATCTTGGGGTGCGGGTGATCGATATCGCCTCGACCCTGAACGCGATGGTCGGCGGGGTGAAAGTCACCGACTACTTCGAAGGCGGCGAGCGGTATGACGTGTGGATCCGCGCCGAGGGCCTGGACCGAGCGTCGTCGGCGGCGATCGCCGAAACCCGCGTGCCCTCATCGCGGCTCGGTTCGGTCCGTCTAGGCGACATCGTGCGATTCGACGAATCCAAGGGGCCGGCGGTGGTCAACCGAATCGGGCGCACGCGGCAGGTTCTCATCACCTGCAACGTGAGCCCGGGCTTCTCCGAGCAGGCGGTCATTCAGTCGCTCAACGACGCCGCGGCGAGCCTCAAGATGCCGACGGGGTACGCCTATGGCCTCACCGGAAGGTCGAAGGAGCAGGGTCGGGCCGCCGGAGCCTTCGCCCTGGCGTTCATTTCCTCGGGTGTCTTCATGTATCTGGTCCTCGCCGCGCAGTTCGAGAGCTGGCTGCATCCGATCACCATCCTGATGGCTTTGCCGATGACGGTGCCGTTCGCCCTCCTCGCGATCGTGGTCTTCAATCAGTCGATCAACATCTACTCGGCCCTCGGCATCATGGTGCTCTTCGGCGTGGTGAAGAAGAACGGCATTCTCCAGATCGACCACACCAATAATCTGCGCGCCCACGGCCTGGATCGCGCGACCGCGATTCTCCAGGCAAATCGAGATCGTCTGCGACCCATCCTGATGACGACCCTCGCCTTCGTGGCCGGCATGTTGCCTCTCGCCATCTCGAGCGGCGCCGGTTCCGCGACCAACCGGTCGATCGCGGTGGTGATCATTGGCGGCCAGACCTTCGCGCTCCTGCTGACCCTGCTCGCGATTCCCGTCCTGTATGCGCTCTTCGACGACTGGACGGTGGCGCTCCGGCGTCTCGTGAGGCGCGACGAGCCCCAGCCCGAATCCGCCCGCTCGGCGTAGCGAAGACGGCCTTTCCGGCCGCCGTCTAGCGCGAACTGTCCGTGCGGTTCCGCCGGATTCAATCCTTTCGCGGATTGGGACCGCGAAGCTCCGCGTTAACGGGGGAGAACTATCGCGCGAAGTACCCCCGACGATGGGCGAGCGTGACGCCTTCCTTCCGCACCTTTACGCCGATTTTGTGCAGGCGTCCATCTGGTGCGGCCGAACGCTCATAGGAGAGCAGGTAGTTGTTCTCCGCAGTGCGGGCGACGAGTTGCAGGCTGGTCGGTAGGGTCCCACGTGTGGAGAACCCGCCGGTCTACCGCGAGCATATGCATCAGGTCTGCAGCGCTTTGATCGGTGAAGAAAGAACTGCGTAGAGGGTTGGTTGCGAGGCGGCCTCTCAGCGGAGAGAGGGAAGGGGCCTCCTGCCGGACCATGGGTGTCCCGGGCGCCCGGGCCTTTTGCGGGTTGTACTCCAGCGAGAAGAGGCGCGCATTGGCTCGGTGGAGCTCTTTAAGGATCTCGTCGGCGACTATGGCAAACCCGGACTCAAGATCGGTGGCCTCCGCGTCGGACGAGCCAGCGCCGGTCGGTTCGGAACCTCCTGCCGCTGGACTTAGAGGCAGAAGGCGGATCGGCCCGACTCGCTTTCCGTCTTCCCTGACCTCGAAGTCCGATGCCGTCAGGCCCGACATCAGAACGCCGTTCCTTTCCGCACGAACGAACACTCGAACTTCCTGGGTCCGCGCAGGAAAGACCTCCTGCGCCGCAGCAAGCGACGCGAGCCAACTCGCCACCGCCGCGATGCGCATCATGCGACAGATGTTCTGCTGCATCTCACGACCGTATCACAAGCTTTGTTGCCATGAGGGGTCCCGTGGGCCATGGAGCCGCAACCCTGAACGGCCGGGCGGACGTTTAGTCGTTAGCAGCCGCTCGACGGCCCGGTTCCGAAACGGTGGCCGCGAAGGGTAGCCGCCCCTCGGCAGGCTCAGGGCACCGTAAGGGCTACCCATGCGCAATCACCCATCCGGCTCGAATTCGAATACCATCGCGCGCACGAAATCAAAGGGGGCGACGATGACACTTCGAAGCGGGAATCCGGCACTCAAGGCCGACAGTTTTTCCGGGGCGCGTGTGCTTGGCGAAGAGGCGATGACCCTCTCGGGCACGGTTAACAAGACGGGGATTTCCATCCTTATCCTGATGGGGACCGCGTCCCTGTCCTGGAATCAGGTTTTCGGCGAGGCGATGATCCTCCCGATTCTCTACGGCTCAATGATCAGCGGGTTCGTCATCGCGCTGGTGACCGTCTTCAAGAAAACCTGGGCGCCGGTGACCACCCCCATCTACGCGGCGGTGGAGGGTCTGCTTCTCGGGACCCTGTCCTCCTTCTTCGAACTCCAGTACCCGGGCATCGTTATCAACGCGGTCGCGCTCACTTTCGGTGTTCTCGCGGCCCTGCTGCTCGCCTACAGTTCGGGCGCCATCAAGGCGACCGAGAACATGAAACTCGGAATCGCCGCCGCCACGGGCGGGATTGGTCTTGTCTATCTCGTCTCCATCGGTCTGGGCTTTTTCGGCAAGAGCATTCCGCTGATCCACGAGAGCGGCCTGGTCGGCATCGGCTTCAGCCTGTTCGTGGTCGTGATCGCGAGTCTCAATCTCGTGATGGATTTTGACTTCATCGAGACGGGCGTCGAGAAGGGGGCGCCGCGGTACATGGAGTGGTACGGCGCCTTCGGGCTCATGGTCACCCTCGTGTGGCTCTACCTCGAAATCCTGAGGCTCCTGGCGAAGTTGCAGGGCCGGAATCGCTGAACGCGACGGGTCGTTGGGGGCCGGGGTTGCTTCGGCGGTCCGCGCTACGGTGGTCCGCCTCGCAATGACGAGAGGCCCAAGTGCCTTGGTTGCGCCGAGACCGCAGCCACTCGCCAAGCCAATTGTTGCCTACGTCATTGCGAGGGCGCATCAAACGAATTCGCCCGAAGCAACCTCGCGTGCGCGGATGTCCGTCCGCACCCGCGCGCACGGAAACCCCGCACCGCACGCACGGACCCCGCACCCGCCGGACGGAGGAAGGCCGCCTCGCCATGACGTTTAGGGTTGGAGGAGTTTCACCGACCAACCGTTGCCGGCCCTGGTGTACAGCTCGCGTTCGTGCATCCGGTTTTCCCTGCCCGACCAGAATTCGATGGATTCCGGTGTGATCCGGTAGCCGCCCCAGTGGGCGGGGCGAGGGACTTCGCGGTCCTTGAAACGCTCCTCGACCTCCTCGAACCGGCGGGCCAGTTCGGCTACCGACTCGACTTCGCGAGACTGCTCGGATGACCAGGCCCCCAGGCGATGGCCATAGGGTCGGGACTCGAAATAAGCGTCTGACTCCTGAGCGCTGACCCGGTCGAGCGTGCCCTCCACGCGAACCTGAACGTAGAGGCCTGGCCAGTAAAGCGTCATGGCGGCCTGAGAGTTGGCCTCCA
>CAZFQH010000122.1:7798-9859 GCA_964520805.1 uncultured Acidobacteriota bacterium
ATCTCGATGGCTTTCCGGCTCTGGTAGTTCGTGTAGAAAACGAAGCCGCGGAGATCGACGTTCTTGAGCAGGACCATGCGCAGCGAAGGCCGGCCGTGCATGGTGGCGGTGGCGAGGGCCGCCACCGTCGCGTCGGTCGCTTCCTCTTTCTTTGCCTTGTCGTAAAGGGCCAGAAAACGGCCGAGAGGTTCGTCGAGGGGGGCAATCCGCGCGGTCATTTGACCTCAGTATCTCCCACCCGAGCCTTCGACGGACGTGAGGCATTCGCCTTATTCGCCGTTCGTCCTCCTGAAGGAGGCTGCCCCGGCTCTCCACGGCTAGAATCATGCCAGAATGGCCGCCCCGCGCAAGCGAACCCTGACCCGCAAACCCAAGGATGGCGTCCAGACCGCACCTCTGGAGCCGCCCAAGCCCTTTGCCGCTCTCGACCTTGGCGCGTCGGCCGTCCGTCTGGTCATCGCCGAGGGCCTGGGAGAGAACATGCGGGTCGTCGAGGAGGCCTCTCGCGGCGTGCTTATCGGCAAGGACACCTTCACCGCGGGGCGCGTCGGACAGCCGACGGTCGAAGCCGTCCTCCACGCCCTTGAGGGCTTTCGATCGATCATGGACACGTTCGGTGTGGTCCGTTACCGGGCGGTGGCGACTTCAGCTCTGCGCGAGGCCACCAATCGAGACACCGTTCTTGATCGCATCCGAGTGCGGACCGGCATTGATGTCGAGGTGATCGACGGCTCCGAGGAGAACCGGCTCACCTACCTTGCGGTTCGAGAATCGCTGAAGTCGCTACCCCAGATGTCGACGGAAACCTGCCTCGTGGCCGAGGTCGGTGGAGGCAGCGCCGACCTGTCGACACTGCACGCCGGGGAGCCCGCGCATTCCGGGACCTACGCCATCGGCTCCATCCGCCTGCGCCAGAGTTTCGCGGCGTTTCAGGGCACGCCCAGTCACTTCCGGAAGCTGATTCTTCGCCACATCAAGAACGTCGTCGATGACATTCGTCGCGAACTGCCGCTCAAGGATGTCACCCAGTTCATCGCCCTGGGCGCCGATGCCCGCCTCGTCGGCCGGGTCATTTCCGGTTCCGAGGTGACTACGCCGACCTCGATTCCGCGTGAGTCTTTCCTCAAGACCTGTGAAGATATCGCGGCCCTCGACGTCGACACCATCCTGACCACCCACGGCGTCTCCCAGGCGGAGGCCGAAACCCTGGCTCCGGCGTTGCTGGTCTATTCGGAGCTGGTGCGGGCCACGAGTGCCGCGATCATCACGGTTTCAAACGCGACCCTCCGACATGGCCTGATTTTCGACCTCTCGCGGTCGGAGGCGGGTCTGGGTATCGAGGTCTTTTCACGCCAGGTGATGGCGAGCGCCCACGCGGTGGGAGAGAAGTACAACTACGACGCCAAACATGCGCGCCACATCGCCAGTCTGGCCCTTCGTCTCTTCGACGAGCTGAAGTCCGAACACGGCCTCGACGCGCGCGACCGCCTCCTGCTGGAGGTGGCGGCCCTCCTTCACGATATCGGCCTGTTCGTAAACCTGCGCGCTCATCACAAGCACTCGCAGTACCTCATCTCGGTTTCGGAGATCTTCGGAATGTCGCGGGACGATCTCCTCGTGGTGTCGAACATCGCCCGCTATCACCGGCGGGGCCTGCCCCAGCGTTCGCACGTTCCCTACATGTCCCTTGATCGCGAGGCGAAGATCGTGGTCAATAAGCTCGGGGCCATTCTGCGGCTTGCCAATGCGCTGGACGCCGACCATCAGCAGAAGGTGAAGAGCGTGAGGGTGCGACCCGAAGACGGGGTGATCGCCTTCGAGGTGGAAGGGGTGGGCGACCTGACCATGGAGCGCCTGGCCCTGCTCGCGCGCAGCGACTTCTTTCAGGATGCGTTTGGTCGGCGTGTAATCTTTCGTGAAGTGACCCGGGGGGAATCCTGATGTCGCCCAAGCCCAGGAACCGCCGCAAGGCCCAGGATCCCGAGATCTTCTTCAATCGGGAACTGTCCTGGCTGTCTTTCAATTCGCGGGTGCTCGAAGAAGTGGAGGACACCGCCACCC
>CAZFQH010000123.1:0-9855 GCA_964520805.1 uncultured Acidobacteriota bacterium
GCCCGATTCCATTCGAACTACCGGTTCTGTTGTGGAAACGCAACCGGCGGCCCGTGGCCACCATCCGCACCGCCGCGGTCTCGGACTGCCTGTCGGTCGCGTTTGAAGGAACCGCGAGCGACGAAGACGGAGAGGCGCTTACGTTTGCCTGGAGCTTCGGCGATGGAGAGTCAGGCGAGGGGCCGCGTCTCACCCATTCTTATGAGAAGCCGGGGACTTATGACGCGCAACTTGTCGTCACCGATGCCTCGGGCCAGGTGGCAAATGCGTCCGCTCAGCGTGTAAGAGTCGTGGTGAACGACCCCCCGAGGGCCAAAGCGGGGACGGATCTCATCGGCGCCCCCCTGACCCCGCTCGTCTTCGACGCCACAGGCACAACCGACAGCGACGGCGCGATCGCGCGTTACCTTTGGGACTTCGGCGATGGCAGCAGGGGCGAAGGGGCCCGGCCCAGCCACGCTTACGCGAAGGCCGGCTCATACCGGGTTCGCCTGCGCGTCGAGGACGACTCGAAGGCGGCCTGCGGTTCGGGCGAGGCGGCGATAAACGTGCGCATCAACATTCCGCCTGTGGCAGTGCCGGGAGACAACCGCAGCGCCTCCGCCGCCGAGGAGTTGAGCCTCGACGGCGGCCGTAGTTTCGACGAGGACGGCACGATCACGGAGTGGCGCTGGAACTTCGGCGATGGCGCTTCGGGCGAGGGCCGCACCCCCACTCACGCCTACAAGGAGCCCGGAACCTATCGCGTAAAACTCACTGTGAAAGACAACGCGGGCGCGCCGAACAGCAGCGGTTCCGCCGAACTCGTGGTGGTGGTGAACCAGCCGCCCACACCCCAGGCCGGTCCGCCCCGACGCGTGGCCGTGGGCGAGGTGATCCCTTTCGACGCGTCCGCTTCTACCGATCCTGACGGAAGGGTGGTGGGCTGGGAATGGGACTTCGGCAACGGGGCCCGGGCTGAGGGCGTCCGCGTGGAGTACGCCTACAAGGAGGCAAAGACTTACACCGTGACCCTGTCGGTGCGAGACGACTCCGGTCTGTCCTCAGGAACTCGAACCACCAGCACAAAAGTGGTCGTGAACGAGGCGCCCAAGGCGCGCGCCGGGGGCAATCGCGTCATTACCGCGAGTGAAGTACGCTTCGACGGCAAGGCCTCCTCTGACTCGGACGGGACGATCACCCGCTACGTCTGGGATTTCGGCGACGGAACGCGCGGCGAAGGACCGGCGCCGGTCCACGTCTACCGCCGCGCCGGGACGTATCGCGTGCGCCTCACGGTCACCGACGATTCGCAAACCCGAAACGCCGAGAGCAGCGATGAGGCCGTCGTCGTGGTGAACCAGGTCCCCATCGCGGACGCCGGTCCCGACAAGCTGGGCGCCCCTCAGCAGGTCCTCTCGTTCAGCGCGGCCGAATCGCTCGACCCGGACGGCGAGATCATTTCCTACGCCTGGGAATTTGGAGACGGCTCGACCGCTTCAGGACAAACCGCCACACATGCCTTCGCGGCCCCGGGCCTCTACACCGTGCGCCTCACCGTACGCGACGATTCTGGCCATGAAACTGGCATCGCCTTCGACGAAGGCCTGGTGAGGGTCAATGCTCAGCCGGTGGCGGTAGCCGGCCCGCGTGTACTCGTCGCCCCAGGCGACCCGGTCGAACTGAATGGCAGCAGTTCTCAAGACAGCGACGGGAAGATCGTCTCGTACCAATGGACGTTCAGCGATGGCGTGGGGGCCGCGAGCAGCGCGAAAGTGAGCCGCAAGTTCGACCGCCCGGGCATCTACACGGCGGAACTCGCCGTAACCGACGACAGCGGAGCCATCAACGCCATGGCGGCCGAACGCGTTACGATCCGGGTCAACAGCGGGCCTCGTGCCCGCGCCGGCGAGGATGTGGTGACTTGCATCAGCACCGTGACCGTCAACGCCGGCGGTTCCGCCGACCCGGACGGTGATCCTTTGACCTACTCTTGGAACTTCGGCGACGGCTCCCCTGCCCAGGCGGGGGCGTTGGCCACGCACACCTACGCGCTTGGGGGCTCCTACCCCGTGGTGCTGACGACAGACGATGGCAGCGGTCTCAAGAACGCCCGCAGTACTTCGGGACTGACAGTAGTCATCAATCGGCCGCCTTCAGCCGACGCCGGCGGCGAAAAGACGGCCTGCGCGGGCAAACCTGCGATTTTCAGCGGGAATCGCTCGCAGGATCCTGAGGGCGGCCTGCTCAAGTATTTGTGGGATTTCGGCGATGGCGGCAAGGCCGAGGCCCCAAACCCCACCAAGACTTTCAGCAAAGGCGGGTCTTATCAAACAACCCTGACCGTCACCGACGACTCCGGCCTTACCTGCAGCACCGGCATCGACCGTATCGCGGTGCGCGTGGCCGAGGCCCCGGTGGCGGACGCGGGGGCGGACCAGAAGGTGTGCGCCAACAGCGAGGTCCGGTTCGACGGCTCGAAATCACGCGACTTCGACGGCCTGGTGAACGGCTACGCGTGGGACTTTGGCGACGGGTCTACCGGCGGAGGGCCGACGCCCACGCACACCTACACCCAGCCCGGGACTTATCGCGCCACACTGATTGTGACGGGCGACGAAATCGGCTCCTGCGACAACACGGACGCGAAGACCGCGACAATCACGGTTTACGCCGCACCGATCGCCAGGTTCAAGACGCCGCGAGTGGTGTCTCTTGGTGCTTCGACCTCCTTCGATGGAAGTCCTTCCTCCCCCGAGGGGGCAAGGTTTGTTTCGTGGAAGTGGGACTTCGGCGATGGTCATTTCGCCGAGGGCGAGAGGGTCTCGCACGCTTATACGAAGCCCGGAAACTACTTCGCGACCCTGACGGTGCAAACCGATTCCGGCACGGCCTGCGCCTCGACGACCGCCCGTAACCTGATCACCGTCAACGATCCGCCCGTCGCACTCGCCGATGCGGTGGGCGGCGCGGGCGTGAACCAGGAAATGAGCTTCGACGCCTCCCGCTCCAAAGACCCGGACGGCTCGATCGTCTCCTACGCTTGGGACTTCGGGGACGGCCAGACGGCTCTTGGAGCCCTGGTCCGCCATCGTTACCAGAAGCCGGGGACATACAACGCGCGACTGACGGTGACCGACGATTCCGGAGTCCCAAACGGGGCGGCAACCGCAAACGTTCCAGTCGTGGTCAACCAGGCCCCCACCCCCGTTATCGCGGCCAGCGGACAAGGGTGCCCGGGGGAAGAGGTCCGGTTCGAAAGCACCGGATCTTTGGACGCGGATGGAGAGATCAAGTTGTTCCAGTGGGACTTTGGTGATGGGCAGGCGGCTCAGGGCGCTCAGGTCTCGCACACCTTCCGCGCCCCGGGGAAATATGAGGTCAGCCTCACGGCCGAAGACAACGCGGGCGTCACCAACAGCCGCAACAAGACGACCCGGACCTTTGTCGTGAACGAAAGGCCGGTCGCCCTGGGCGGGCCCGATCAGGTGGTCTGCGCGATGGTCCCCGCACGGTTCGACGGCTCGCGCTCCACCGATCGCGACGGCAAGTTGCTCGGCTTCCGTTGGGATTTTGGCGACGGCACCCAAGGAGACGGCGCGATCTCGAGCCACACTTATGCGACCCCCGGCCGCTTTGAGGCGGTCCTCAAGCTCACAGACGATTCGGGAGCCGTCTGCGGCGTGGCCGAGGACTCGGTACGCGTCAAAGTCAACTCTCCCCCCGTGGCCCAGGCCGGTCCCGACCGCGAGGCGCTTCTTGGCGGGGCGCACGACGCGGTCGCCTTCGACGCCACCGGTTCCTTGGACCCTGACCAGGACCCACTTACGTTTTTGTGGGACTTCGGCGATGGGGTCACGGACAGCGGCGCCAAGGTCGCCCACGCGTATGCCAAACCGGGGCGCTATGTGGTCAAACTGCGGGTCAGGGACGGGAGTGGAACCGGGTGCGGCGAGGTGTGGGACGAGGCCATCGTGGACGTGAAAGAGAGGAGATAGCCTAGGTGCCGAAACTCCGCCTGCGTAACAAGCTGCTCTTGTTCTCTCTCATCCTGGCCCTGATCCCCATCGGCATCGCCGGCCTAACACTGATCAGCATCACCCGGGGCGAGCTCAAGAGCTTCGCAAATGACGAAGTGGTGCTCACCGCCGAGCAGCTCGCACAGGAGCTCGACGGGCTGGTCAGTACCTCATGGCTCCCCTCGCTGCGGGTCTTGCGTAATGTGGTCGACGACACGAGGCTCAGCGGCGACGCGAAGATCGCGATCCTATCGACCGAGATCCCCGACATGGTCGCCCTGCAGATCACCCCGGAAGGATCCTCAAGCCCCCTCCTGATCAAGCAGGCCGAGTTCTCCCAGCATCTGGCCGGGGCGGGCCTTGACGCCTCCGCGGTGTTGCGACTCCCCGCGGAGCAGGTGGACGCATTGCGTGCCTCGGGCAAGGACTTCGTTATCGGCCCGCTCGCCTATGTGGCAAAGAGCGACGACTGGCTGCTCACGATCGTGCTGCCGTTGAAACAGCCCGTGGCGGGCTTGCCGGCGGCCTTGTCGGCCAGAGTGGACATCAAGAGGCTGCGGGAGCGGGTCGAGGGACACCGTTTCCAGCAGACCGGCACGATCAACCTCGTGGATGATGGCGGCCGCAAAATCTTCGATCCGGCTCGGCCCGACTTGAAGAGCAATGATCTGGTGCGTACGGCGATGACCACCGGCGGGCAGGCCGCAGCAGCGATGCCCTACACCCAGCCCAGTGGCGATCGGATGCTCGGAGGTTATGCGCGGCCCTCATCCCTGGACTGGGCGGTCATAGTAGAGCGCAACGAGTCCACCGCCTACCGCGCGGTCCGCTCGATGACGCAGAGCCTGGCGGTTTGGGTCGGCATCGGACTCCTGGTCGCGGTGGGGGGTGCTATGGCCTTCGCTCACCGCATCAGCGGCCCTATCGTGGAAGTGGGCCGGGTGGCGAAGCAGGTGGGCGCGGGCAACTTCGATCTGCGGGTGAAGGAGCTACGTTCCGGTGACGAGATCGAGGAGCTGGCTGCCCAGATCAACGACATGATCGAGGGCCTCAACGAGCGCGAGCGGGTCAAGGGCGAAAACGCCGTGCTCAAGGACCTGACCGAGCAACTCAAGAAGCTCAACGATCAGAAGAACAAATTTCTCGGCATGGCCGCCCACGACCTGCGCAACCCGATCGGGGGCATTCTTGGCTATTCGGAAATGTTGCTCGAAGGGGAGCTTTCTGAAGACGATCAGGCCATGGTCTCGAGGATCCAGCAATCAAGCCAGTTCATGCTCCGGTTGCTCAACGACCTGCTCGACATCTCGCAGATAGAGTCGGGAAAGCTGGATCTCAAACTCGAGTCAACCGACATCGCGGCCCTCGTGACCCAGAATGTCGAGCTGAACCGGATCATCGCCGCGAAGAAGAACATCAAGGTGGCTCTGACCGCAACAGCCGGTCTCCCTCGCCTTCAAGTCGACCCGTCGAAGGTCGAGCAGGTCCTCAGCAATCTGATCAGCAACGGTATCAAGTACTCGTTCCCGGACACCACGGTCAGCGTGAGCGTTGAGGCGCGCGATCCGGATGTGCTGATCTGCGTCCGGGATCAGGGCCAGGGCATCCCGGCGGACGAACTCGGGAAGGTCTTCCAGGAGTTCCAGAAGACCAGCGTCAAGAGCACCGCGGGCGAGAAGAGCACCGGCCTCGGCCTCGCGATCGTGCAAAAGATCGTGGAGGGCCACGGGGGCCGCATCGGAGTCGAGAGCGAAGTCGGGAAGGGGTCGATGTTCTTCTTCACCTTGCCCCTGGGCGGGCCGAAGCCGCCCGCAGCCTAGTCCTGGTTACGGCTCCACTGATCCAGGGAGATGCCGCTCAACCACGCTCATCTATTGTGATTCGCATTGGAATCACAATATGAAGCGGCAGCCGTGACCCTGGACAAGGAAACCCTGCTCGCCCTCGACGCGGTGAGCGCAGCGGCCACACGACGAAGCGGCGGACGGATCAACCGATCGCTGGTGGTCAGGACCGCGGTGCGGGAATACGTGGAACGCCAGCTCCGCATCGAGGCGGAAGAGAAGGAACGCGCCATCCTTGCCCGTCACCGAACTCTTCTGGCCAAACAGGGCCGGGAACTGATTCGCAGTCAGGCCAAGGCATGACTCGGGGCGAGATCTATCGTTCAGGTCGATAAGCGGTTTCATCCGCGGCGATGGCTACGGAGTCACGGTAAAGGGGCAGAGCGGAGCCTCCCCCCTCTCAAGCCCGGCGCCAGTCATGCGAGAGGGCGGGTGCCGCGACCCATGAGCCCCAAAGACCCATCCGACCGGCGCATCGAGCCATCTTCGGCGCGTGCGGCGACCTCCCCCTCGCGATGACGGCGCGATGGGAATGCGCCTCGCCGTGAGCTTCGTCGCACGCATCTCGCGCGGCTCCTCGCATGACGGATCTGGTTTGTCGGCTGTGATGACACAAGGCACACGTCGATCTATCATTGCGGCGTGAAGACGTACCGTTGGAACGAGATCAAGAATGAACGCTTGAAGCGGTCGAGAGGCGTCTCGTTCGAGGACATCACGCTTGCCCTTGAAGCGGGCGGGCTGATCGAGATCGTTGAGCACCCGAACCCGAAACGGTACCCGAACCAGAAGGTCTTCGTGATCGCCCTGGCGGAGTATGTCTACCTCGTTCCCCACGTGGAGGAGGTTGGGTACATCTTCCTGAAGACCATCATTCCAAGCCGCAAAGCGAATCGAGACTACCGCGAGAGAGGGAACCCATGAAGGACCTGGACACCTATGAAAGGCGGATCCTGTCCGCCTACGAACGAGGCAAACTGAAGCCGGTGGTGACATCCGACGCCTCGCTGCGGCGGTACCGCGAGTATGCGCGCGCCACCCTCGCCAAGAACCGCCGCGTCAATATCCGTGTTTCGACGCAGGATGTAGCGGACATTCAGGCCCGGGCCGTGGAAGAAGGCATGCCTTATCAGACTCTGATGGCCAGCGTCCTTCACAAGTTCGCAACCGGCAGGCTCATCGAGAGAAGGTCGAGCCTGGCTTCGCGTTCAAGACGAGCAGCACGCAAGCGCACCGCCGCTTGACCCACAAATCCAAACCTCGGGAGCGAGGGATGCTTGCGTGAGTCGAACGCGGGACGACTGCCGTGGCTCTGACCGCAACAACTGATCTCCTTCGCCCTCCGGTCGATCCGTCGAAGGTCGAGGCCTACTAGCCCTAGTTACGACTCCGCTCAGCCCCGAGGTGTCGCTCAACGTCGCTCATCTTTTGTGATTCGCACTAAAATCACCGTATGAAACGGTAGCCGTCACCCTGGACAAGGAAACCCTGCCCGCCCTCAATGGCGTGAGCGCAGCGGCCACACGACGAAGCGGCGGACGGGTCAATCGATCGCTCGTGGTCAGGACCGCGGTGCGGGAATACGAAGGGCGACCACAAGGGTCGCCCCTACATCAGCGGGCAAGTTGAGCTTGTGTCGGGTCGCGCCTACACAACGCCAACCGAAACCAGCGGTTGAAAACGTACAAGTAGTGACGAATCCTGGGACACCGCGAATCGCTCAACGCGTTCGCGCTCGCTCCGGAACAGGGCCAAAAACCGAGCCGTGCCCGCATTGCCAGCATCGAGCCAGATGACCTTCGGCGGAAACCCTTCCACGAAGCTGCGCTCGCGAGAGTCTGTGTCTTTCGAGACCACCTGAAGCCGTTCTCCCGTGCGTAATCCCAGATCCGACGATCCGAGGCCCCGCACAGGCCAAGGTCGCTGACCTGAGCGCTGCCCGCGTGCTCGGCAGCGAGACTGTGGGTGAGCCTCGGGCTTAGACTCTCGTCAAAGAGAAGCCTCACGCCACCCAGTTGGCCACACGTCGTTCGCGAGCCGCCGCAAAGGCCAAGGAAGCCCGGATATCTTGACGCGTCAGGTCGGGAAAGTCACTGAGGATCTCATCCGCGGTCATGCCGCCCGGCCAGGTACTCCAGCACGTCGTACACCGTGGTTCGCGTCAATGCCAATCTCACAAACTTCCGGCATCTCGGCGGCCGAGGTCGCGTTCCTCCTGAGCTTCTCCGAACCGAGCGCCTTCTCTCGCGCTTTCAAGCGCTGGACCGGCACGTTCACCAACAGCACGGGCACTAAAGGATCGAACAGGGTCTTGAGGGGCTTTTTTCATGGGCTTCTCCTTGAGGCACCGTGTGATTACGGGGTGAGGGCAGAATCCCTCGAAACCCCAGGAACGAGAAGGATCGACCCCGCCAAACCCTTGACCGATCGCGCCACTAACTCAGGGTTTGGAGATCTCGGTAAGCGCCTGAGCCGCGGGCTGGCTTTCCGAACTCTTGATCGCCAGGTCGCCCAGGGCCACGATGCCCACGAGCTTGTTGTTCTCATCCACCACGGGCAGGCGGCGGACCTGCCGCTCGCTCATAACCTTGACCGCCTGGTCGACGGTGTCACTCTCTTTGAGAAAGGCGACGCCGCTGGTCATAACCTCGCGAACCTTGGTGTCGGGGCCCTTGCCCAGGGCGACGGCGCGCACCGCAATGTCACGATCGGAAACGGTTCCGATCATCTCCTCGGCGGTGCCTACCGGCATCAGTCCGAAACCCCCCGCGCTCATCTGGGCCGCGGCTTCCTGGATGGACATGTCCGGACCGATCACTTTCACGTTCCGGCTCATCAGGTCTTTCAGCTCGTGCATTTCAGTTCCTTGTCTCGATTTCTTGTAGGGTGGACGACTGGTGAAGAGGCCGCGCTCAGGCGCGGTCTCGCAGTTCGGTGACGCCTTTCCTGCTCGGCGCAGTTAAGGATTCTCTTCGGCCACCGCGGAGCGGTCTGTTCGCTGGCGTACGCGAGGCGCCCGCTTGCCGCGGGAAGCCTTTGTAGAAATCGGGGCTTGGTCGGGCTGCTCCTCCACCGTAGCCGCGGACACGCCGCCTTCGTCGGCCACTGACGCGGCCCGATCCTGGTCCAGGGGGCCGAGGCCCTCGGTCAAGGGGGGAGGCTCCGGGCTCTGCCCGTTTGGAACATTTGGCGGTTGGGTGCGGTTAGGGTCGCTCATACCGGAGGTGAAAAGCAAGGGCGATGCCACGCTCGGGACCGGTGCCTGCCAGGCAAGTACCTGGTGCGGCGGTCCGTCCACTCGCCGGGGCCAGGCGGCGCGCGGCGGTGAACCACAAGCCAGCTATTCGGCGAAGTGCACCATCACGTCCCGGCTGCGATCCATCCTCACCACGCACGTCGGCGCCGTGCCCGAACACTCTCCGCCCCACCCCATAAACGTGCTGCCGGCAGCCGCCGTGGCGGTGAGGGTGACGCGAGTGCCCGCGGCATACGTGGCACCGCAAGAAGCACTCGTGCAATCAGCCGGACCGCGTCCCTCGATGCTGTAGGGATGAAGCGCGGCGCGGTCGACGGTGACCCTACCCTGGCCTGTGTTGTCACTTGCGTGAACCACGACGAGGTGCTTTCTAGAAGCGGCCTCGACCGGCCGGTTCGCGGTGAGAAGTCCGGTCGCCATGACGGCGAGCCCCAGAATCATGATGCGTTGCTTCATTTGATCTCTCCTTCAAGTCCCGCGGATCCGACAAATCCGTCGTTGTAATCACGGATGCGCCGTGGGTCCTCCGACGGGAGCGCCTCAAATCTCGAAGGGCGCAGTTATTTGAAGCAAACCTTGTGCCAGAAAGAACAATTGACGTTAGCTGGGTGGAGGTGGGACAGTGCGGTTTTTGGGGCTTAGCAGCTCGTGGCGAAAGTCCCTCCGCGTCGAAAGCGGATCTTTTCCGCCATCTCGGCGTTGCCAAACCGCAGGAATACCCTGGCGTATTTCGAGGTTTGGCAACGCCGAGATGGCG
>CAZFQH010000124.1:0-3906 GCA_964520805.1 uncultured Acidobacteriota bacterium
CGCCAGGCCCGCGACGAGCCCCGCGGTCAGGGTGACGAACATCGAGAAGGCGAGAACCCGCAGATCCATGTTCAGACCAAAGGTCAGGGGGATGGGGATCGGCAGGGTCATCGCCATCGCACCTTGAAGGAGGATATAGGCGAGACCGAGCCCCGCAAGGGACCCAAGGAGCGCCATCACCGTGCTTTCGGTGATGAGCTGACGAACGATCCGCCACCGGCTGGCTCCGATGGCGAGGCGGATGCCAATCTCCTTTTGTCGGCCGGAGGCGCGGGCGAGCAACATGCTGGCGACATTCGCGCAGGCGATCAGCAGGACCATTCCCACCACCACCGTCAGACCGCCCGCGATGGGCATCAGCGTGCGGTCGGCATCGGGGTGGATGTGGACATCGCTCGTCCGGATCACTGAGACCTTGCGGTTCTTGTTGGTCTGCGGATACGCGGTGTGGAGTTGCGCCGACACAAGTCCCATATTGGCGTTCGCCTGCTCAACCGTGGCCGCCGGCTTCAATCGTCCCTTGGCGAACAGCCAGCGCTGTCCGCGGCGGTCGATGCGGGAGGTCCCGGTGGGCGAAGGCACCGCATCCTGAATCCCCATGGGCTCGACATCGTCGATATGCGCGATGGCGGTCCAAAGCTCCGGCGACAACATGGGCAGCATGCCGTTGAAGGTCTTTGGGGCCACACCGACCACTTTGTAGGTCTGGCCATGGATGCGCAGGGTCTGGCCGAGCGCCCCGGGACTGGCGCCGAAATCGCGAGTCCACGTGCGATGCGACAGGACGACGACACGTTCCGCCCCGGGCACATCATCTTCGGGCAAGAGGGTCCGCCCGATTTCCGCACGAATGCCAAGCACCGGGAAGTAGCTTCCCGTAACGACCTCTCCGAGGAGAAGGCGTGAGCGATTGGTGAGGCTCAGCGCCGCCATCGACGGGCTGTAGGCGATCATGTCGCTGAATACGGTGTTCTGGGCCTTCCAGTCGACAAAATCCGGGTACCCGTTTGTCGAGTAGGTATCGCCGTCGCTGCTGCTCGTGTAGATGTCCACGAGGCGGTCGGGGCGCTCAACCGGAAGGGGCCGGAAGAGCAGGGCATCCACCAGTGTGAAGAGTGCGGTGTTGAAACCGATACCGATGGCGAAGGACGCCACCGCAAGCAGCGTGAACGCCGGGCTTTTGCGAAGCCAGCGGAGGGCATAGCGGAGGTCGGCGAGGAGCGTTTCAAACATGTGGACTTCCCTTATTGGAGGTTACGAACCACCCGGCCCTTAGGTTCCCTTTTGATGTTGGCGGGCCTTGTGGCTGCGCTTCGTCGTGCGGGGAACAGGGTCTATTTGCCGATTCCCAACTCCTTCACCAGGAACGCCGCCCGATCCGCGGCAATCTCGGGCAGGGCCAGGTCGTGGCCTATGTCATAGATCTTCCGGTTCCTGGTCCCGGCCGCGTTCCCGACCATTCCACCCTCGACTCTCGACACGTAGACATCCTGGCTGCCGAACTGCAGGAACGTGGGTGCGTTTTTCACCTGAAGCAGGTAATCGGTGAGCTCCAGCATCGCGTTCTGGCGCAGGTAGGCCGCGCGCGACTTCGGCTGCGGCCCGAGGAACGCCCAGTCATTCAAACTCGGCACCACCGCCACGTAGACATACGCCCTGGCCCGCGGGTCGACGCCCGCCATCATCATCGAATACATGCCGCCAAAGTCGTGGCCCACGAGGCCGACCCGCGTCTTGTCGACATTCGGCTGCCAGAGCAGGAGATCCATACCGCGGCGTAGCGCAATGACCTGCTTCACCGAGTTGCCGTAGTCCTCCTCCGGCACGCGCTTGCCGAACCACTCGGGGTTGACCGCGGTCGACCACATCGCGTCCACCAGCACCGACACCACTCCCTGCGCCGAAAGCTTCACCGCCTCGTTCAGGAACTGGGTGCGGTTGGTAGTCGCTGGCTCCCCCAACCAGTGAACCCACAGCACCGCCGCGAAGGGTCCCTGGCCTTCGGGAGTCACGATGTACGCGGCGGTATCCTTCCCCATGAGCGCGTTGAAGGTGACGTCGCGGATGTTGGCGCCTTCCCGCTTCTCAACCCCCTTCTCGACAACTCCAAGAGGAATCGTGGCGTCGTAGTTGAAGAGAGCCCGCTGGGCCGCGAAGTCGTCAATCTGCGCGAAGGCGGACGGTTCTGGGGCGAGAAGTGCGGCCAATGCGAAAACCGCCGCAGCCCTTCGAATCTTGTGGTTCACAGTGGTTTGGGTCTCCTTGGAGCTGCGAGACGCTACGCCGTGAACCGGCCTGCTGCCAAGCTTTTTTTACGGTCGCGGCATCCCCTTTTCCGGGGTCGGTCCAACCTTTTGGACAACACCCTTCTCGAGGGTCAGCTTCTCCAGGTCGTTCAGTTCCGAGGGAAGGAAATGAGTGAAGTTCTCAAAACCGGTCTCGGTGACGACCCCGGTGTCCTCGTAGCGAATGTAGAGGCTCTCCTCCGGCACCCACAACTGCGGGTCGACTGAGAAGACGTGCCCGGGCTTCAACATCGTGCGATAACTCCCGACGTCATGCACGGCCATGCCCACCGTGTGGGAGAACACTCCGCCGCTCGTTTCCACCATCCGCCGCGCCGCGGCTTCGTAAATGGGCTTGGAGAACTTCGTGCGCGCGAAGACCGGCTCCATGGCCTGCTTCGCTTCCGCCAGCACCGCCTGAGTTGTGACGCCAGGCCGGATGCGCATCATCACCGCATTCCTGTACTCCAGGACGATCTGCAGCAACTCGCGCTGCCAGAGCGCATACTTCCCACTCACCGGCCACATCCTTCCGATGTCGCTCACGTAGTAGCGATAGTCCGGCGCGTAGTCCATGAGCACGAGATCGCCGTCCTTGAGCGTGCTGCGGTTCCGGTAGTAGTGGCCGTTGTTGATGTTCGCGGTGCCCGAAGCGGTGATCGAGCGATAACCCTCGAGCTTCGCGTCATTCAGAAGGTAGATGTACCGGGAAGCGGCGTCGAGCTGATACTCGGTGACGCCTTGCTCCGTGCTGCGGATCGACTCCATCAGCCCAAGTCCCGCAAGCTGGCTGGCTCGGCGCACCAAAGCGATCTCACGGGGGCTCTTGATCGCCCGTAGATCATCGAGGATCGGATTCAGATCCTTGATCTCCGCGCGGGGAATTCGAGCCTTTAATAACTCGACGAAACGCTTCTGCCGCGAGGTTTGTCCGTCCCAGAAATCGAGCGCGCGGGACACTTCGGCGGCCATCAGTTCACCCCGGCTCTGCTCGGCCCCCTCGGCGGGCGCGAACTCGGCGTAGATCGCCACCGGCGGACGCGGGCTCGGTCGCGGCGCGCCGGCCGAGGGTACGGGTGCGGGTGCGCCGAGCGGCCAGTTGTCGCGCGTCATGGCCTCAAGGGGCTGCACATCGTCGACACCCGTGAGGCGTTTCACGAGCTCAACATCGTTTGCCGAAAGCACCCTGCCTTCCGACCGCTCGAGCCGCTCGTTCCGCGGAGGTAGGTAGAGCGTGGTCGTCCGCGTGCGTCCGTCGAGGCGGAGATAGGCGCCGGGCGTCTCGATGCCGCTCAGGTAATAGAAGGTGTTGAACTGGCGCGGAAACTGGAAGCCGTCGGTAAGGGGCATCCCTTGCGCTACGGCGACCGCGTTCTCGCCAATCCGCTCGTAGACGCCGGCCCACCGCGCCTTGAACTCCCCGGGCGGGAAGTCGGTCTGGTAGTTCTGGGCAAGGGCCGGGGAAGCAAGGGGAAGAAGGACGGCAAGGGCGTGACGGAACATGGCTTGGCTCCTCATTAGGTGGATGGTTGCGGTGAATCTACTTCGTCGATGGTCAAATCGGCTTGGTGAGTGGCTGCGGTCTCGCCGCTACCAAGTCACTTGGGCCTCTCGTCATTGC
>CAZFQH010000124.1:4006-9849 GCA_964520805.1 uncultured Acidobacteriota bacterium
TCGTCATTGCGAGACGGCCATCGTGACGCGACCGCCGAAGCAACCCCGTCCCACAACGACCACTTCTTATGGTTGTTGGCGAAAGGCGGGATTCGGCTCGGGCGGCAGCCACCGCTCGAACACCGCCTTGATCTGAGGCAGACCGGCGGGCTTCGACAGATAGTCGTCCATGCCCGCGGCCTGACATCGCAGCGCCTCGTCCTTCAGCACGTTCGCGGTTAAGGCGATGATGGGCACCCGGGCACGCGCGGACTTCTTCTCCTCCGCGCGAATGGCCGCACTCAGTTCGTAGCCATCCATCTCGGGCATCTGGAGGTCGGTGACCACGAGAGCGTAGGAACCCTGGCCCCATCGTTCGAGGGCCTCGCGTCCGTCCGAAGCCACATCGGCGGGGTAACCGAGCGCGCGCAACTGCTGGACGATCACCGCCTGGTTGACCTTGTTGTCTTCCGCGACCAGGATCCTCAGGTCCTCGCGCAGCTTCGGCACTCGTCCTTCCGCGGTGGAGCGCGCACCGCGTCCTGTGGCGGCGGGCCGGCCCGGCCCAAGATCGCGCCCGCCCGCGAAGGCTACGGCTCGAACCAACCCATCGCGGCTCAGCACATTCCCGTCGACTTGTACCACCCCGGGCTCCGTGGTGCGAGGAGTCCGTCTGCGACCGCGGCTCACCAACACACAGGTGGCCTCTCCGGAGCCGATCGGCCCTTCGAGAAGTAACTCGTCTTCGAACCCGGCCCCCTGGTCGGCGGCATCGACAATCCACACCCACGGCCCTTCTGGCGCTATCTTCGCAACCAGACTCGCGGATTTAAGATCTCCCGCGCGCTCCACGATGGCCCCGGCCGCTTCCAGGTAAGCCGTGAAATCCTTGGTCAGTCCCGATCCTCCCCCGACCACGAGACAATGAAGTTTCTCGATCGACGAACGGACGAGGGCCATCGGCGCCCTGTCCGCAACCGGTGGGAAGGGCAGCCGCACGGTAAACATCGAACCCCGGCCCGGCTCGCTGCGGACTTCGATCTCGCCGCCCATAAGCCGGGTGAGACTGCGCGAAATGCTGAGACCCAGACCCGTCCCTCCGAACCGACGCGTGATCGAAGCGTCCGCATGGCTGAACGACTTGAACAGGCGCGACAGTGCGCCTTCGTCGATGCCGATGCCGTTGTCCTGGACCTGGAACTCGGCGATGAGGTTCGCCCCCTCCTGCCTTTTCCGAACCACGCGCACGCTGACCCGACGGGGATGCGCCTGGGCGCTCGAGAACTTGATGGCGTTGCCCACGATGTTGTGCAAAACCTGGCGCAGGCGCATGGCGTCGCCCATCACCGGCCCATCGAGGGCGGGATCGGTGAAGAAAGTGAGTTCGACCCCCTTGCGCGCCGCCACCTGGTCGAGCAGTTCGCAGACTTTTTCGACCACGACCGCGATCGACAGGGGCGCGCGATCGACCTCCACCATACCCGCTTCGATCTTCGAGAAATCCAGGATGTCTTCGACGATCGCAAGCAACGTGGTCGCCGACTCATGGGCCAGATCCGTCATCTGGGCCTGCTCGCTCTGAAGGCTGGTCTGCCGAAGAACGTCGATCATGCCGAGCACGCCGTTCAGGGGCGTGCGGATCTCGTGGCTCATGTTGGCCAGGAACTGCGACTTGGCCTCGCTCGCCTGCTCGGCCAGCCGGCGAGCCTGCTCAAGTTCGGCGGTACGCGCCCGGACCTTGTCCTCCAGTTCCGCGTTCAATCGGGAGAGGTCGGTCTCTGCCTGCTTCCGTAAGGTGATGTCCTGAACGATGCTCAGGCTGAACCCCCGGCCGCCGATCTGGATGAGGGTGCCGAAATAGAGGGCGGGAAAGGTAACACCATCCTTGCGCCGCATCCGGACCTCGTAGCCCGATACCGTGCCTTCGGCCCGCAGCCGGGCTTGATAGACCTCACGGTCCTGCTGGTTCGGCCAGATGCCCAGTTCGACCGAGGTGCGGCCGATCGCTTCCTCGCGGGTGTAGCCGAAGGCAGTGAGACTCGCCGCGTTCAGCTCGACGATTTTCCCCTCAGGGATGGTCAACAAAGCGATGATGACGGGTGAGTGGTCGAAAACCGCGCGGAATAGCTCTTCGCTTTCCCGGATCGCGGCTTCGTTGCGTTTCCGCCGGGTGATGTCCCGAACGTTCGCGATCAGGTAGTCGCGCGGCGGCCCCTGGATGTAGCGGACGTTCAGTTCCACCGGGAACGTGCTTCCGTCCTTCCGCCGGTGAACACTCTCAAACGGCATCTGGCCAGCGCGCAGCAGACCCTCCAGATGATCGCTCCAGTGCAGTGTGTCCACTCCCGCGTCCTCGATGTCGGCCAGCGACAGACCGAGATGTTCCTCACGGGAATAGCCGAGCCGCGTGTGCGCGGTCTCATTGAGGTCGATGAAGCGGCCGCTCTCGGGATCGATCATGTAGACGGCGTCGGTCGATTGATCGAGAGCCGCTCGGAACTGCCGAATCGCATATTCGGCCTTGCGCCGCTCGGTGATGTCGAGCACCGTCACGAGGGAGGTTCGGATCTCACCCTCGACGCTCAGCATCGCCGTGGAGAAAAGCACGGTGATCTCCTGGCCGTCCTTTTTACGAAGGGTGGTTTCGAACCCATCCACCCGGCCCTCACTCACCAACTGGGCCACGTAGCGCTTCCGTTCCTCGAGGTCGATCCACAACCCCACCTCCTCCGTCGTACGGCCGAGAAGCTCGTCCGGGCGATAACCGAAGACCAGGGAAGCCGCACCATTGGCGGCCACAAACCGCCCATCGGGGACCGAGGCCAGCACGATGGGGATGGGCGAATTTTCGAAGATGCGTCGAAACCGCTCCTCGCTTTCGCGTAAGGCCAAAGTGCGCTCTTCGGCTTCACGGATGGCCTCGGCGTAAATGCCGGCATTGTGCAGAACCAAAGCCGCCTGCTGCGCGAGCATCAGGCCCTGCTCGATCTCTTCCGGGGTGAAGACCTTGCCGGGCTCGGTCCGGCTCAGGGACAAAACCCCAAGGCATCTGGAGCCGAGAACAATCGGGAACTCCGCGAGAGCCCGCAAGGACTGCGCGGCATAGGCGGGAGGATTGTTCGGACGCGCGGAATAGTCGTCCACCACCACCGGCTGCAAGGTCTCGCAGACCTCCCAGGAAATCGGCGTTTCCGCCCGGGTCAGACGCGCGCCCTTGGTGTAGGGATGGTTGCGGGTGCAGGCGCGAATGACCAGCGCGTTTCCATCGCGGAGCGAAAGTTCTCCGAAACGGGCGTCGAGCAGGCTGGTGGCCCGGTCCACCACGGCTTCAAGCAGGTCCTCGAGGTTCTGCCGGGCCAGGAGGTCCAGTGTGGTCTTCCGCAGTCCTTCCAGAAACTCCCGCCGCCTTTGCTCCCTCGCCTCTCGTGATCGATGTTCGGTGATGTCCTGGAGGGCCCCCGTGAGCCTCGTCACTCGGCCATCCTCCACCTGGGGCTGACCCACCATCCGGACCCATATGGATCGCCCCTTGGCGGTGGTGAAGGGCAGCTCGAGATCAAAAGGCGCGCCTTGCTCCTTCGCGGCCCGCAGCGCCCGATGAATGGTCGGGCGCGCCTCGGGGGCGAAGTAGTTGACGCCATCATCGAAATTCGGGACCGTATCGAGAGACACCTCGTGAATCCGATAGGTCTGGCTGGTCCAGCGCAGCTCAAGAGATTCAAGGTCGAGTTCAAAGCCCCCCACCCCCACCATCTCACCGGTACGTTCAAGCAGCGCCTCGCTCCGCTGCAGAGCCCGGGCCCGCCCATGTTCCGCGGCGCGAAGTTGCGCATTCTCGAGAGAGTTTCCATGGGCGCGCAGGGCGCTCATCCGCACGTAGCCGAGAAACAGCATGATCAGCAGGCAGATGAAGGTATTGATCTCGCCCCCCTGATACAGAAGTCTGGCCATGAGCGGGATAAGGGCCGGGGCGGCAAACCAGGACGCTCCGACCAGGTCAAAGGTGGCGATGCTGAGCGAGCCCACGGCCACGGTGGTCAACGCAAAGGCCAGAAGGATCTGCAGCGGCACGTCGTCTTTGGGGAACAGCAGCCAGGGCGAAAGACCCCAGGCGACGCCGTGAATGAAGTAGGTGGCACGAATCCGGCCGAGCCAGACCCTGCGCCCCGGATCCTTCAGGCTCTCCACCACAAGGCGGCAGGAGAAGCCCACGACCGCGCGGATCAGCAGCGCGATGACGAGGAGCGAAGCCCACAGGGCGATCGAAAGCCGCGGCACGGAGTTCCACACCGCGGCGCAGAGCACGGTGCCAAGCAGCGTGGCACCGAAGAGCGCGGGGCCCAGCACCGAGAGATGGGCCCGGATCTGGCCACGGCGGACCGCGGCCTGAGGGTCAAGGGATCCGGTCGAGGTGGCGAAATGGGCCATGCGGAATCAGCTCGCGCCCGAATGCATGGCTTGAGTATACGGAGGTGGCGACCGCGTGTCGCCGCACCTCGCTCAGACGATGTCGAGCTGCCGATGGACCTCGGCGCGGGTTTCTTCCGAGAGCTTCAAGCGATCACTCAGGGTCTTGAGATAGGTCCGCTCCGCGTCGGTGTCGGCGGTGATGGCCGCACACGACGCCGCGTAGAGATCGGTCGCAAGTTCAGGACGCGCCGACGCCACGATCACGGCCAGCGACTTGGGATTCTCGATCTCCGCCTGGAGAAAGCGTTTCGTCTCTTCGTCGAAGCCGGCGTCTTCGGCGCGGTGCAGCATTTGGGCGCGTTCCTCTTCGTCGATGATCCCGTCGGCCGCGGCCGCCGCCACCATGGCCTGGACGAGCAGCATGGCATCGGTATGCGGCGCACGGTCGGCCAGAGCGGAGGAGGAGCTCACTTCCGCGGGACGCAGTAACCTCGGCATCGGGGACAGGTCCTGCGGGGTCGGGGTGGGCGGGGGCCCTGGTGAGGGCGTGACAGAGGCGGAGTTTTGTCGGGTGTAATGCTCGTAGGCGGCCACGGCCACTCCCAGCAGGCCCATTCCGATCTGGGCCTTGGCACCTGTGCTCATACCGCCCAGAAAAGAACCGCCGCGCTTTCGCTTCCCGCCTCGGCCAAGTCCCCCGCCGAGACCGCTCTTCAAAAGGTGGCCGAGAAGTTGCTCCGGATTGAACATGACGCCTTTGTCTCCTTGATAGAGGGCCGATCAACCTGGGCCCGGGGGGAATCCTACAAGGCGAATCTGTTCAGGCCCTGGACAATAGAATGACGCTGGAGAAGCTTGGGTGTACTTCCTGATGGGCGGCTGGTGCGATGATGACGCCTGCTCTGCTTGGAGGTTCTCGAAATTGACGGAACTGGGACGGAGGATCCTGATCGGCATCGCCCTGCTTGCGGTGATCCTTGTACTTTGGGTGGCCTCGCCTTTCGCCGAGGTCTTGCTCTTCGCCGCGGTTCTGGCCGGTGCGATGTCGCCTCTTTTCGAACGCTTCGCGAGCGCGCTCGGGCAAAGACGGTCGCTGGCCGGCGCTCTTTTCGTGTCGGCGGTGGTCTTCGCTCTCGTCCTGCCGGTGCTTGGCGTGGTCCTCTCGGTCGCCCAGCAGGCCGATGACGCCTTTCGACCCATGCGCGCCACCTTCCAGGAGAAGGGCCTGAATGGCGTGATCGACGGCCTCCCGACTCCGCTGCCCGCGTTGGCCCGCGAAGTGGTAACCCGCCTGCCGCGCGGAGGCGAGACCATCGAGGAATTGATCCGAAGCGCCACCGGCCGCGTCCTCGCCCTCACCGCCAGCGGCATCTCCCTCGTCGTCATCGGTGGGAGAGGCAGGCGAGGAGGACGCGGAGCTCGAGCTTGAGACAGCCGCTTGCGCGGTGCCTATG
>CAZFQH010000125.1:0-9736 GCA_964520805.1 uncultured Acidobacteriota bacterium
GGGCTCGACAGCGAGGCGAAGGCGTCGGTCGAACGGGGTGCGGCATCGGCGGCGACGACCGGAGGAGCCGGACGGGCGCCCGGAGTGCGGGGAACGAACGAGAGCAGGTCGGTGGTCTTCGACGCGAAACGTACCAGGGAGTCGATGAAGGCCGCCTGAGGATTGCTCATGGGGCCGGTGGTATCGCAGTAAAGCACGGCCGCCAGTTTGTCGCGGAGCACCATGGGTGCGGCGATCGCGGAGGAGCCCACGCTGCCCATGCGCTGGAGGATGGCGCCGGTCTGGCCGGTCAGGTTGGGGTCGAAGAGCACGGGGGCGCGATCGGCCTGAACGGTCCGGAAGATGGTGTCGTTGGCGAGGGGAATCTGGATCTGCTTCACCACATCATTCGCGTCGAAGCCCTTGGCGTACCACCCGACGGCGTTCGTGCCCTTGATGATGAACATGGCCACGCGGTCGACCTGCTTGGCGCTTTCGTTCACCAGACTCGTGAGGACTTCGGTGAGATTGGCGCCGGTGTCCACTTCGGCGAGAGCCGAAAGCAGGACGGCGACGCTGGGGCCAGACTCACCCGCGGAGGGAGCGGCAAAGGGTGCCGGAGCGGCCACGGCCACGGGGTTTGCCGCCACCACTTCGTCAATGGCGGAGGAGATGGAGGCTTCGTCGATCTTCTCGTCGTAGCGGGCGACGTTTTCCTGGAGTTCGTCCAAAGCACCCACCAGGTTGGCCTGGTGCTCGACGATGCGCTTCTGGATTTCGACCACCCAGTTCGCCATCTGCTGGCTCACCAGGGCGAGGGTTCTGGCTTTTAGTTCATCTTCGAGTGCCATGACGTCCTTATCAATAGATGGATGAGCGGGAGACCGCCTAATAGAGGAGGCCTCTAAGGCGCTGAGATTATCTTGAGCGACCGCCCATTGTGTCAAAGGGGCAAAAAAAGTCCCCAAACGCCTGAGGAGAAAAGGTCAGAGAGCTTCGATCGCGAGGGCCACACCGTTGCCACCGCCCAGACACAGGGTGGCGATGCCTTTTCGGAGGCCGCGGCTCCGGAGCGCGTAGATGAGGGTGGTCAATACGCGACTGCCGGAGGACCCGATGGCGTGGCCGAGGGCCACGGCCCCGCCGTTGACGTTCACTTTGTTGAGATCGAGGCCAAGCTCCTTCGCCACCCCCAGGGCCTGAACCGCGAATGCTTCGTTCAGTTCGAAAAGATCGACGTCCTCCAGTTTCCAGCCGGTCTTCGCGAGGAGTTTCCGCACCGCTTCGACCGGGGCCATCATCACGAGGGACGGTTCGACGCCTCCGGTGGCCTGGCCGATGATGCGGGCGAGGGGCTTAAGGCCGCGCGCGGTGGCGATCTCTTCCGCCATGACCACAAGGGCCGAGGCGCCGTCGTTCACGCCCGGGGCGTTTCCGGCGGTGACCGTTCCGCCTTCCTTGAAAGCAGGCTTCAGTTTGCCCAGGGTTTCGATCGAGGTGTCGGCGCGCGGCGACTCGTCGTGCTCCACCACCAGCGCCGGCCCCTTCTTCTGGGCGATCTCGACTTTCAGAATCTCGTCCTTGAACGCCCCAGAGCCGATTGCGGCGAGGGCCTTCTTGTGGCTGTTCACCGCGAACTCGTCCTGCTGAGCGCGAGTCACATTGAACTTCTCGGCCACGATTTCACCGGTGCAACCCATGTGAAAGTCGGAGTAGGCGTCCCAAAGACCATCGTGAATCATCGAGTCGTGCAGCGTGCCGTTGCCCATGCGCAGGCCTTCGCGAGCGCCCTTCATGAGGTGGGGGCAGTTGGACATCGATTCCATGCCGCCCGCCACCACGATATCGACATCTCCCGTGGCGATACCCTGAGCCGCGAGCATGACGGCCTTCAGGCCGGACCCGCAGACTTTGTTGATGGTGAGGGCGCCCACTTTGGGGGGCAGGCCCGCGTGAATCGCGGCTTGCCGAGCCGGAGCCTGTCCGAGACCGGCGGAAACCACGTTCCCCATGATGACTTCGTCGACATCGTTCGGGTCGATTCCGGCGCGACGAACCGCTTCTTTCACGACCATGGCCCCCAGCTGGGGCGCAGTGAACGATTTGAGCCCCCCCAGGAACTTGCCGGTAGGAGTTCGGACCGCGGAGACGATGACAGAGGATCGCATGCTTGATAGTTTACGAGCACCTTGAAGCAATCCCGACGTGGTTGTAGCGTGTGGAGCCAATTAATGGAGGGGTGTCGCCCATGAAGATCTCGATCGGTGTTCTGGCCGTGTTGTGCGCAATATCGTGTGGAGGGGAGAAGAACTCTTCACCGGTGTCGCCCAGCACCCCCGTGCTTCCGCGAGTTCCCGCGTCGGTCGTGCTTATGTCGGGGGAGACCGGTCAGCCCGCGGCCGGAGCCACCGTGGTGATCGCTGGCCAGTCTCTGCGCGCGGACGCATCCGGCCAGGTGATGGTGCCTCCGGGCGTGAACGTCGGGGCCTTCGTCGATCTGGTCGTTCCTGGTTTTCTGGACCGGCAAACGTCGCTTCGAGAGGGCACGACACCTCCCCGACTCACCCTGTGGCCCCGGACCTCTCCCACCGGCCTCGACGAGAACTTCACCGCCATTCTTGTTTACACCTCCACTGCCGAGGGTGCGCCCATCGGCGGTCTGGGCCTTCGCCGCATCCGGGCGGGGACGACGGCGGTGTATGTCGTCCTGTCGGACAACCTGCTGAACGACGCTGCCTCTGTGGCGTGGCATCAACTCGGCGCCGACTCCATCAACGTCGCCACCGGAGGAAGGCTGATCTACCAGTTGTCGACGAACCCTCCGCCCGGAGCCGTCATCATCAACGCCTCCTACGACCCGACAAACACGGGCTGCGGGGCGACGACCCGGGGCTTCTCATCGAGCCGGGTCAGCGGAGGCGAGATCACCGGCGGATCCATCGTCTACTGCGTCCCCGGCGCGCCCCGTACGGGAACCGTGGTCCACGAGATGGGCCACTCGTTCGGCCTCCTTCATTCCCCCAACCGGACCGACTTGATGTATTTCTCGTTCGTCTCCGGGCGCAGCGAGATCTACACGCCGCGGGAGGCCCTGGCCATGAGGCTGATGATGGACCGGCCCGCGGGGACCCGATTCCCCGACAACGATCGGGAGACGAGCGGTGCCACCTCCGAGGACTTCATCCACGTCATCCGCTGCCAGGGCTAGCGCTGGTAGCGCTTGAGCGCATCCGTCTGTTCGGGCGTCAACCGTCTGGCGTGTTTCTCGATCCTCCTTCGGATCAGAGAAATGCCTCGCGGGCCTTTACCTTCGTCTCGATCAGGTCGGCGGTGCTGAGGTGCAGGGCCTGGGCCACCTTCCGGACGTAATACTCCTCGTGTCCCGCGAGTTCCGCATCGGCGAAGGCCAGCTGCCAGAGATGAGTGATCACGCTCTTCAACTGTGCCTCCGTGCAACGCTCGTTCAACAGCCGGAGGAGTTGCGGCAGCGGAGTTTTCACGTGCTCTTCGGCCAGGCGGATGATGATGATCGCGTTCTCGCCGCCGATCCCCAGCACCCGCGCCACGGCGTCGATGAGCGCCTGATGCTCGTCGTGTTTCGACTCCTGGTCGGCTGCGATCATCTGAAGGAACAACACCGTGGTGGCAAGCTGGAGTCTCCGGCCGGTCACGGCACTGTCCTCTTCGATGGGTTCTGGCGGGCTGGCCGCGCGGGTTTCGAAGAACTGCCGTATCGCGCTTAAAAGCGCGCTCTCGATTTCGGAGGGCGGTTCGTTCGACATGGGGCCCGGAGGATCTGAAGGAACAGTACGTGAGGCGGCGCTTTCCCGTCAAGGGAGAGGCGGGTGCGCGTCACAAATATGGGGATTGTCGACAAGGAACAGCCAGCCTCGCGGCCGACACATCGCGCTTCGGGAACCCGTAGGGACGGCCCCTGAACTCGTCCGCTGTTGGGGGGCCGCGGCCCTTGTGGTTGCCCTGATTGCGTGGGCCGTCGGATTGCAGGGCAGCCACAAGGGCCGTCCCTACATCACCGGTCGACGACGCGCGGCACCGAACCGGTGCGACGACCGTGAACGCCGCGGGCCAACCCACATGTGGCAATCCCGTGGCGCCAACATGACTGGCGCGCACGGTCGTCGCCGGTTCTGGCGGCCTCTCAGAAATCAGATCAGTCGCGGGCCGAAAGGAACTCGACGAAGCGCTTGAAGATTTGGGTCTGATAGCGCATCCGGTTCCACGCGAGGGCGATGGTGCGCGTCGGTTTTTCGCCGGACAGCGGCCGGTATTCGCGACCGGTGTCCTTGACCGTTGGCACGGCCATCGCGGGAACGAGCGAAACCCCCTGGCCCAGCCGGACCAGTTCAAGCACGGTGAGAAGCTGATGGCTCCTGGCCGTGACCAGCGGGGCGGCGGAGTGCCGTGCGCAAAAACTCATCGTGGTGCCGGTCAGGCAATGGGCCTCATTCAGAACCACGAAGGGTTCGAGGACCAGATCCTTGAGCGCCACTTTCGGCTTTTTGGCGAGCGGGTGTCCGCTCGGCAGCACCGCGATCAGTTCCTCGGTGAACAGGTTTTTTGTGTGGACGTGTTCCGCCTGGATGGGCAAGGCCACGATGGCGAGGTCGATGTCCCCTTCGGCCAGGAGGCGGACAATGTTGCCCGTGGTTTCCTCCACGATTTCCAAGCGCGCCTTCGGACATTCCCGCGCGAACCGGGTGAGTACTCCGGGCAGGTAGTAAGGAGCGATGGTCGGTATGGCGGCAAGGATGATGCGACCGGAGTCGGGCTCGTCGCTGACCCGGGTGCGCGCGTCCTCGGTGAGGCTCAGGATCTGATCCGAATATCGCTTGAAGACCTTCCCGGCTTCGGTGAGACGGACGCCGCGGCCGAGTCGTTCAAAGAGGGGCTGTCCCAGTTCGCGCTCGAGTTTGCCGATCTGCTGGCTCAGCGACGGCTGCGATACGTGACAGGCCTCGGCGGCCCGAGTCACGTTGCCGAGGTCCGCGACCTTGGCGAAGTAGCGAAGCTGATGCATCTCCACGGCGATCTTTGGGTCCTTTTCTGAAGAATAGGAGATACCTATCGCATGGATGATAACGAAGTCTTCGACCTATCGCTTACGAAACCCCATTCGCTCAGACGTTGCTTGTCCTGCGCGATCGTCGCATAACCTCCGCGGTTCGAATGTCCCCCTCCCGCCCTCCTTCCACACCCCTCGACTGGTTGCTCCTCGCGGGCCCCGGTCTGATATGGGGCGCGTCGTTCCTCTTCATCGCCGAAGGACTGGAGGCCCTCGCTCCCAACGGCATCACGTTCCTTCGCATCCTTATCGGCTTCCTCACCCTCTCGCTGGTTCCGGCGGCGCGTCGTCCCATCCCGCGCGAAGCCTGGAGACCCATCGCCTGGCTGGGCCTTTTGTGGATGGCCTTTCCGCTCAGCATGTTTCCTTTCGCGGAACAGAGGATCAGTTCCGCGCTGACCGGAATGCTCAACGGCGCGAACCCGCTGTTCGTGGTCATCGTCGCATCCTTCCTCGCGCGACGGCGGCCCTCGCGACAGGTTTTGACCGGCCTCGCCGTCGGCATGGCCGGTGCGGTCTTGATTGCGCTGCCGGGGCTCGACGATGGTCGCAGCAGTGTGACCGGCATCGCTCTCGTGCTTCTGGCCCTCGCGTCCTATGGAATCGCCCTGAATCTGGCCCGACCGCTGCAGCAGAGCTACGGCGGCCTGCCCGTGATTCTTCGCGCCCTCGGGGTGGCTCTTGTCCTGACCGCTCCTTTGGGCGTGCCGGATTTGCTGCGGGCGGAGTGGACGCCGCGGGCTGCGCTCGCGATGTTCGCTCTCGGCGCTTTCGGGACCGCCCTGGCTCAGGTGATGATGGCAAAAGCCGCCGGCCTTTTCGGCGCCTCCACCGCCTCGGGAACGACCTTCCTCATGCCCGTGGTGGCGCTGGCGCTGGGCGTGGTGGTGCGAGGCGAGCAGGTGTCCATGGTGTCGGTGACGGGCTCTGCGGTGTGCCTCGCAGGAGCCTGGCTGATCTCCCGGAAGTAGCCGCGGTTATCGCATGGGTTGCTTCGAGGGCTTGCGGTGCCGAACGCGCCCGCGCCCGCGTCCGCCGAAGGCATATTCGTCGCAGGGGCAGGCCTTGTGCCAGCCCTTTCGTGGGATGCTAAGTCACATCGATCACGGGCGATCCCAGGGCGTCGGCCAGGGGCTTCACGCCGAGGCCCGGCTCCGTCGATGCGGCGAGGCGGCCATTGCGGCGGCGCGGGGCTCCGAAGGCGATGGGCTTCGTCACGTAGGAATTGAAGTCCGTCGCGGTGAAGAGGAACCTGGGCGGGGTCGAGTGCGCGAGATGGGCGATCGCGGCGGTCACGATGTCGCCGCCCCAGGTGTCTTCGATGGTGAGGGCGATGCCCAGCGACACCGCGAGGTCGCGGATCTGGCGGGCCGGGGTCAGGCCGCCCACCTTCGAGATTTTCAGGTTGATGACATCAGCCGCATGATCGTTCGCCGTGCGCACCAGCATTCCGATGCCGTCGATGCTCTCATCGAGGATGAAAGGGTGCGAAGTCTTTCGCCGCACGGAAAGGCACTCCTCGTACGTCAGGCATGGCTGCTCGATATAGACATCAATATCGGAGACGCCGCGCACCACTCGCATGGCCTCATGCGTCAGCCAGCCGGTGTTGGCGTCGGCGACGAGGATATCGCCCGCCTGAAGTCGTTTCGACACCGTGCGGATGCGCGCGATGTCGGTTTCGACATCGGAGCCGACCTTCAGCTGAAAGCGGTGATATCCCTCGGCGCGGTACTGGCCCACTTTCTCCCCCATCGCTTCGGGGGATTCCTGGGAGATCGCGCGGTACAAATGGAAGTCATCGCCGAAACGTCCACCGAGCAGGGTAACGATGGGCTGTCCGCAGGCCTGGCCCAGGATGTCCCAGGCTGCTACATCGATGCCCGATTTCGCGTACGGGTGGCCTTTGAGCGCCTTGTCCATTGCGAGATAGAGCGCCGTCGTATCCCGGGGGTCGAGCCCGATGAGGCTGGGCGCGATCTTCGCGATGCCCGCCCGCACTCCTTCGGCGTATGAGGGCAGATAGGTGGGGCCGAGCGGGCAGACTTCACCGTGTCCGACCAGACCCTCGTCCGTCTCCACCCGCACGACCGTGCTGTCAAACACGTCGACCGACTTGCCTCCGGACCAGGAATACCGCCCCTCGTGCAGTGGAAGTTCGACCCGGTACGCCAGGATGCGCGTGATCTTCATGGTGCGGAGCCTACCGGGTTTGGGAACAGCCGGCACGGGCCCGGTCGTCTTCCGCGTCACCGCCTATGATTCCCAAGTCATGGGAACCGGACCTTCGCCCTTGTCGATCCTTCGCACGACACCCGTGCTGGCGGCTCCTCTCCTCGTCCTCTTTCTGCACGTGCTGGCCGCAGCAACGCTGGGCACCACGCCGCAGGGTTCGTTCGCCTCCAATGGGCTTCAGTCCGCGGCTGGCCTCTGTGCCGCGCTGCTGAGCCTGGGCGCTTCCCGCCGCTCCCACGGCTTGTCCAGAAGATCATGGATGCTCGTGGCCATCGCTTTCGCGATCTGGACCGTGGCCCAGGTGACCTACGTGTATCACGAGAACTGGATCGGGCAGAGCGTGCCCCAACCGTCCTGGACCCATTTCCTTTTCCGGCTGTATGGCGCTCCCCTGGTGATGGCGCTTCTGATCGCCCAGGAGGAAGAGACCACGGGCACCCACGACTGGCCGCGCGTCCTTGATGCCGCTCAGGTCGGTATTCTCTTTCTCCTTTTCTATTTTGATCTCTATTTCGTGCCCGGGGGCCAGTGGCAGGGCCTGACCCTCCTCTACGTGTGGAGCCATTTCGACCTGTCGGATGTCGAGAACTGGGGTCTGTTCGCCGCCTTCCTGTATCGGGGCCGCCTGTCGCGCCGGCCGGAAGCGCGCGCGGTGGCGCTCTGGCTGACCCCGTATCTCTTCACGTACGCATTCAGTTCGAGCTTCTACAACTACACCTTCCGCATGCGCACGCTCAAGAGCGGCGATTGGGCCGACCTCGCTTTCACCGCGAGCCTGACCCTGGCCGCGCTCCTCGCGGCGCGTTGGACCGCGCCGCGACCGGTCGAGGAATCCGGCCAGCACCTGCCCGTGGTTACCTGGGCCCCCGCGCTGCTGCCTCTGATCACTCTCGCCTTGGCCGTTCCCATGGCCCGCAGTGAACCCAGGGTCGCGTTCGTGGCGGTTTTCGGATCGGTCGCGTGTTTTGGCGCGCGCCTGCTCATCACCCTATATCGGCGGAGGCGGCTCGAGGCCGATCTTTTGCGAAGCGAGATGCGCTACGAAGGCCTTCTCAATCTGGCCCCCGACGCGATCTTCGTTCACACCGAAGGACGTATCACCTACGCGAACCCCGCCACGGCGCGCATGCTGGGGCTGCCCGGCGCTGAGTATGTTGTGGGACGCCACGTTCTCGATTTCGCCCCGCCCGAGCTACGCGCACAGTTCGCCTCCCGGGCTGAAGGCCATGACATCGGGTCGAGTTCTCTCGAGGTGGTGCGCGCGGACGGAGGGCGTGTCCACCTCGAGGCGGTGGGGATGAACATCGAGCCCGCCGAGGGTCCGGGAGGCCCCCTTACCCGGCTGGTCCTCGCCCGCGACGTCACCCAGCGGAAGATGGCCGAAGCCGAGCGGGAGGCGCTGATTCATGCGCTGGAGGCAAAAAATGCCGAACTGGAGCGGTTCACCTACACCGTCTCCCACGACTTGCGCAGTCCGCTTGTGACCATCAGTTCGTATCTGAGCCACGTCGAAGACGCGGCCGAACGCGGCGATCTGGCCGCCCTGCGTGAGGATGTAGCGAGAATCCGCCGGGCCTCGGTAAAGATGGACCACCTGCTCAAGGACCTGCTCCAACTCTCGCGGGTGGGTCACGTGCTCGCCCCTTTCGAGACCGTGGGCTTCCACATCGTGGCCCGGGATGCCATGGATATCGTGCGCGGACGGCTTTCCGCTCGCGGCGTGGAGGTGGCCCTCCAGGACGGACTTCCTATGGTGCACGTGGATCGCGGACGTCTGCTCGAAGTGCTCCAGAACCTTCTCGACAACGCGGCCCGGTTCATGGGCGCGCAACCCGCGCCCAGGGTCGAGATCGGCGCACGCATGGACGGGCCGGAGACGGTGTTCTTTGTTCGCGACAACGGCATCGGCATCGACCCTGCTCATCACGAACGCGTCTTCCGCCTGTTCGACAAGCTGGACCCGAAGGGGGACGGGACGGGTGTGGGTCTGGCCCTGGTGAAGCGAATCGTGGAACTGCATGGCGGACGGATCTGGGTGGAATCACCGGGCGCCCTCCAGGGGGCCACCTTTTGTTTCACTCTGCCCGGGCGTCGCGGGGGCGCGGACTCCTGAAACCGCCGACCATTCCGCGGACCCTATCATCGAGGATCAGGTGAGTTCGGCTCGGGTGTATCACGATGAAGACCTGGGCGGTCGACGGGGCACGGTCTACGAGGTCGCTGATTTCCGCAAGCGCGACACCGTTTCCATCGTTCAGGAGAGCTTCGAGAAGGTGGCGAGGCGCAGCGATGAGGCGGCCGGAGTGTTCTATGAACTGCTCTTCCAGATCGCTCCTTTGACGCGCCCGTTGTTCGGAAGTACCGATATGCGCTATCAGACGTTTTGCGAAGGCAGGGGCAGGCCTTGTGCCTGCCCTTTCCGAGGGCGGTGATAGGGCA
>CAZFQH010000126.1:0-6965 GCA_964520805.1 uncultured Acidobacteriota bacterium
CGCAGGGCAGGCACAAGGCCTGCCCCTACGGTTACAAACGCCGCGCAGACCACGAGAATGCGAACGCCTGGAAATGCGTCGCGCAGACCACGCCGCGCAGCCTACGTTCGCCTCTCCCGTCCGAACGAGTCGGAAGTGGAACGTTCCAAATTCGATGGACACCACCTGGGGTGAGGTGTATGGTAGCGAACAAGATTCAGCGGGCGCGGCCTTGACGTGACCATCAACACTTCGGGAGTACGAGAACATGAACCCCATTCTTCGGCGCTTCGCTAGCGCCTCTCCCGCCCCAGGCCTCGTATTGGCGCTCGCGCTGATCCTGGCCCCGGGCCTTGCCCACGCACAGATCGACTCAGGCTCCATCGTGGGCACTGTCCTCGATGCGCAGGGTGGGGCCCTTCCCGGTGCCGCCGTCGTGGCGACGCAGGAAGGAACCGGCTTCTCCTTCACCAACACCACAAACGGCAAGGGGCAGTACAGCTTCCCCAACCTGCGAATCGGTCGCTACGTCATCACCGCCGAGCTCTCCGGCTTCAAAAAGGCGGTGCGCTCGGCCCTCCAGCTCCACGTCCAGCAGCGGATTCAGGCCGATTTCAAACTCGACGTGGGCGCCATGACCGAGGAGGTCACGGTAAGCGGGGAAGCTCCCCTGTTGAACACCCAGACCGCCGACATGGGCTATTCGGTCGATGCGAAGCAGCTCACGGATCTTCCCCTCCTGGGCCGCCGCTATGCCGAACTGGCGTTGCTGCAGACGGGAGTCGTCCAGTCGGGTGCCGGTACCTCGTCGCGCGGCGAGGATACTTTCTTCAACGCCAACGGAAACTTCGCCACGTGGAATAACTTCGTTCTCGACGGCGGCGACAACAATTCCTTCTCAACCAACCTGCAGGAGCGCTCACCGCAGGTCATTCAGCCCCCGGTGGACGCACTTGAAGAGTTCCGCGTCCAGACACGGACCTACTCCGCAGAGTTCGGGCGGTCGGCCGGCGCGGTCATCAACGCCTCGATCAAACAGGGCACGAACAAGTTCAAAGGCGTTCTTTTTGGTTTCGGACGGGACGAGAAATTCAACTCGAACACCTACGAGAACAAGCTCGCCGAACGCCCCAAGGGGGCTTACGACCAGTACATCGCGGGCGGGACATTGGGCGGTCCGATCGTGAAGGACAAGCTCTTCTTCTTCATGGACTATCAGGCCACGCGGTCCGAGCGGGCGGTTTCCAATACCGCGGTGGTCCCGACCGCGCTGATGCGCACCGGCAACCTGATCGAGCTGTCGACCGCAGTGACCGGCACCAACCAGTTCGTCCCCGCGGGGTGTATTTCCAACAAGATCATCAGCCCGACTTGTATCGACCCCACGTCGGCCCGCCTCATCGCCCTCTACCCCCTGCCGAACATCCCGAGCAGAATCGCGGTTCAGGGCCAGCCCGGCAGCTTTGGCGCGCCCAACTACATCGACAACGGGATTCTCAAGAGCGATGTCGATCAGTACGACATCCGGCTCGACGGCCGTCCGGGAGACTCCGGCAAGACCCTCACGTTCGCCCGATGGTCCTACTCGAAGACGAAGCGCCGGGAGCCCCCGGTGCTCGGCGCCATAGCCTCCGGGGACTTCGCCTCCGACATCGACATCACGGGCCGCAGCGCCGTGATCGGTCTCACGCGCACTCTCACTCCGAGCATGTTGCTCGACGTGCGCGGAGCCTGGAATGAGGTCGAAGGCAACACTTTCCATCCCGCGTTCGGGCAGAACGTCAATGCCACCTACGGCATCAAGGGAATTCCCGAAGACCCGCGCTACAGCGGCGGACTCCCCAACACCAGCATCACGGGGCTCACGCGTCTCGGCGGACCCTTCTTCCGACCGCAGTTCCAGACCTCCAGCATCAAGCAGCTCTCGGCCTCCCTGGCCTGGAACCGGGGCGCCCACTCCTTCAAGTTCGGTCTTGGGAAGCGCCGGGATTCCGTCGACTATCTCGATCTGCGTTCGCTCAACGGAGAGATAGCTTTCCAGGGCGGCCGCTACACAGGTTCGGGCGTCGGCGACTTCCTGCTCGGCTTTGCCTCGCAGCAGAGGCTCACGACCTACCACGAAGCCAATCTCTATGTGGATGGAACCGAGTTCTTCGTCCAGGATTCGTGGCGTCCGACCAGCAAGCTCTCATTAAACCTTGGCCTTCGCTACGAGTTCTTCACACCGATGATCGACCGCAGCGGGAAGATGACGAACATTGACCCGACGAACGGGCAACTCATCCTGGGAAAGTCGTCCGGCAGCCTGTACGAGCGCGCCCTCATTCACCCGGACAAGAACAACCTCGCGCCGCGCCTGTCGTTCGCGTATTCGGTCAGCGAAAGGATGGTCGTCCGCGGCGGATACGGCACGTACTATCAGCACACCGACCGTTACGGATCGGAGAGCCAGATGTCGCTTAATCCGCCGCAGCTCATCGACTACAGCATCGCCGCTCCGTCGGCCGCGGTCGCCCCCGACCTCATCTTCAGAAACGGTTTCATCACCCCAACCCTTGCGGGAGTGAACCCAGCGTTCGTCCAGTGGCGGATCCAGGATCCGAACCAGGACACCCCCATCGTCCATCAGTTCAGCTTCGGCCCGGAGTTCAAGGTGACGGATACGATGTCCGCCTCCATCGAATACGTCGGCAACAAGGTTCGCAACGGCCGTCGCCTGCGCAACCTGAACCAGGGGCAGATCAATGCAACCGGCGTGGTGTTTCCCTACGCTCAGTACGGGTATGCCACCGCCTTCCTGGAGCAGATCGTGACCAACGGCCGGACCGACTACAACGCGCTCCAGACCCGTCTTCAGCGACGCATGAAGAACGGCCTCGGCTTCACCGCCTCGTTCACATACTCGAGCGCCAAGGGCGACTACCTGGACCACCTCGCGGCCGGCGGTGGAGCGACTGGAAACTTCCCCCAGGATGCGACCAACATGGCCGCGGACTACGGACCGCTGGAGTTCGATATCCCGAAGCGGTTTGTCCTCTCCTTTGTCTACGAGTTGCCTGCGGGCAACGGTCGCAAGACCGAGCTTAAGGGCCTGGGCCGCATCCTCAACGATTGGAGCGTGAACGGGATCCTCTCTCTCAACGACGGTCGGCCGTTCACTATTGGCGCCAACGACGCCAGCGGCACGGGCAGCGGGCACGCATCTCGAGCCAACTGTCTGGGTGACGCCCAGCCCTCAGGCTTCTCCAGCACCAACGACCAATGGTTCGACATCACCAAGTTCTCGCAGCCGGCCACCCGCACCTTCGGGACGTGCAGCGCCAACTCGGTGCGAGGCCCGGGCTCGAAGAACCTGAACATGTCGTTGTTTCGCAGATTCCCTCTCCCCAACGGCCGACGGATCGAGTTCCGGGCCGAAGCCTTCAACGTCTTCAACTGGACGAACTACGGCTTCCCGGGCAGCAGCGTCGCCAACCCCGCCACGTTCGGGAAGATTACGGGATCCCTGGGCGATCCCCGGGAGATGCAGTTCGCGGTGAAGTTTTACTTTTAGCGTCCTTTAGCTGGGGGGCGGTGGACGGCCCCGCCCCCCAGACCCCCGTCGCTGCGGCCGGAGTGAGTCCGGCCTTCACTCAGGCTTCGGCGACCTCCTTCGAGCCGGGCCCCCTGGACACCCGTCGAGACCCAAAAAAAAGGCCCGGAGTTCTACGAAAAACGCACCAACCATCAGCGTGAGGACCGAATCATGAAATCCCTGAAGCTGTCGATAGCTGTCTTGCTGGCCCTTTCAGTCGCGGCGTCCGGATCCGCTCTGGCGGGTGTCGACGCCTCCCGGGATCAAGGGGCCTCCGGGGTCTGGCAGAAGCTGCTGAAGCTCAAGACCACCGCAAGCGCCATGCACACCACCGCTCACCCGGACGATGAGCACGGGGGAGTCTTGTCGCAGCTTTCCCGGGGACTAGGCGCCCGTCTGTCATTGCTTACGTTGAATCGCGGCGAGTCGGGCGACAACGCGATCGGGTCCGAGCTCTTTGATGGCCTGGGCATCATTCGCACCGAGGAACTCATCGCGTCCGGCCACTATTACGGTCTCGACAACCAGTATTTCACCACGGTCGCCGACTACGGGTATTCGAAGCGCCTCGAAGAGGCCCTGGACAAATGGGGCAGGGACAACGTGCTTCGGGACGTTGTGCGGATCATCCGCATGGACCGCCCCTTTGTCCTGATCTCGCGATTTCAAGGGAATCAGCGCGACGGACACGGGAATCATCAGACCGCGGGCCTGATCACGCAGGACGCCTTCAAGGCGGCCGGGGATCCCGCGAGGTTTCCCGAGCAGATCGCCGCGGGTCTGCGCCCGTGGCAGCCCATGAAGGTCTACATCGGCGGGGCGCGCGAGAACGAGGAGTGGAATGTTCGCGTCGACCCCGGCGTTTACAGTCCGTGGCTGGGCGAGACCTATAGCAACTTCGCAAGGATCGGCCTCTCGTTCCAGCGCTCCCAGACCAGCGGACGGCTGGTTCTCTCCCGGGGTCCTCAGTACGGATACTACAAGCGCGTGGGCTCCACGGTCGGCGAGACGGCCAAGGAGGACGGCTTCTTCGCCGGGATCGATACGACGCTTCCCGGCCTCTTCAAGGCTCTCGGCCGGACCGCCCCCGGGCAGTCGCAAGAGGCGCTGCGGTCCATCGACGCCGAGGTCACCGCAGCCATGGCGGCCTTCTCTCTCACCGACCCCTCAGCCGCAGTCGCACCGCTGACCAGGGGCCTCGTGGCCACGCGGAACCTTATCGCCATGCTCGGTGGCAATGAGCCCGATGCCACGTTCATCCTGAAAGCCAAGGAAAGGCAGTTCGAGTCGGCGATCACCGCCGCCCTCGGTGTTGACTTTGTGGCCATGGCCCAACCGGCGGGCCTTCCTGAACCGACGGGCCCATTTGCCCAGTTCGCAGCCCCTCCCACGATGGCGGCTCCGGTTCCCGGCCAGACCTTCGAATTGCGCGCTCATTTCACGAATCGGAGCCCCGTGGACGTGACGATGATCGGTATCGGCATCGAGGCCGGGGCAGGGTGGACGGTCAAGGCCGCCGGAGACGTTCCCGCAGCACCGGTCCTGAAACAGAACGAAACCGTCAGCGGCAGATTTGCGGCGTCGCTTGCGAACGAGGTTCCGCTGTCATCCAAGCCGTACTTCGCGCGCTCCTCGATCCAGGAGTCTCGTTACGAGGTGTCGGATCCGGGCGAACTCTATCGCCCCGCCTCGCACCCGCCCGCGGTGGCGAGTGCCCGGTACACGGTCGGCGGCGTTCCCATAGAGACCCGGGTCGTGTCGACCCGCCGCGAGGGCAATCTGCCCTATGGCTATGAGTCGCGGGAACTCCGGGTGGTGCCTGCGCTCGCCTTGACCGTGAGTCCGGGTTCGGCCGTGGTGCCGCTTCGGGCCGCGAAGAAGCAGGTTCGCGTCGAGGTCGACCTGCTCAACAACGTGGAGGGTGAAATCGCGGGAGAACTTGTGTTGAAGCTCCCCGCGGGTTGGACTTCGAGCCCTGCGACCCAGCCTTTCAAATACGCGCGGGCCGGCGAGCGCGGGGTTTACGCCTTCACGGTGTCCGCACCCGCTCTGGAGAATCGCGCCTACGAAATTCAGGCGGTGGCGCGCGCGAACGGCCGCGAGTACGCGGAGGGCTATTCGGTGATCGCCAAGCGAGATCTGGAAACGCGCCTTCTGTACCGGCCATCCACCATCAGCGTGAGGGGCGTCGACGTCACGGTTCCCCCAGGGCTCAAGGTGGGCTATGTCATGGGCGTCGGGGATCAGGTCCCCTCGGGTCTGTCTCAGCTCGGAGCCACGGTTACGCTTCTGGGCGAGAGCGAACTTGCAAGCGGCGACCTCTCGCGCTTCGACACCATCATGACGGGCACGCGCGCCTACGCCGTGCGTGATGATCTCAAGACCTACAACCACCGCCTTATGGACTACGTGAAGGCGGGCGGCAACCTTGTGGTGCTTTACAACACCCAGGAGTTCGTTCCTAACAAATGGGCACCCTATCCTGCGCAGCTTCCCGCGCGGGCGGAGGAAGTATCCGAGGAGGATTCTCCAGTTGAGATTCTTGCCCCGACCGAGCCGGTCTTCAACTACCCCAACAAAATTACCCAGGCCGACTTCGCAAACTGGGTGGAGCAGCGGGGTTCCAAGTTCTTCACGGAATGGGACAAGGCCTACACGCCCATGATCGCCTCCTGGGACAAGGGTCAGGAGAAGCAGAGCGGCGGATGGCTGCACGCCGCTTACGGCAAGGGTCACTACACCTACTTCGCGTACGCATTCCATCGGCAGCTCCCCTACGGAGTCCCGGGTGCCTATCGCCTGCTCGCGAATGTCCTGTCCCTGAACAAGGCCCCGGCCGCGGCAAAGTAGGGGCGCCTGCGGTCCGGGTCGGCTCAGAAGGGTCCTTTGGCCGCGGCCTCATCCGTGCTGGGCGGCATGCGCGGCTGCCGCAGTGTTATCGACGGCCCCCGGTTCCGCTCCGATGTCCTCTTCCTCGAGGAGCCGTTTGATGGTTCCCCATGTCTGCTGGATGTCGTTGTCGAGGCCGACCGAGAAACGGATGAGGCCGTCGCCCATGCCCATCTTGTGCCGCTCCTATGGCAGGGAAACCGGAGCCTGCGCGATGGGGGCCGGGCCGGACTCGGCGCCCGGACGGTAGCGAGTTACGGCCTGGGCGAGCACGTCGGTCTCGGTGAACGCCACTTTCTTGAGTTCGCCGCGCGCGAACATCGCGGCCTGGTCCGCATGCCATGGCGACTCGGGCCGCGAGCTTTCGCCATACGCGAGGACCGAGTAGGCCCGCGGCGGGTCATCGAACTCGACCGCCAGCACAAAGCCGTCCCCGGTGTTGGCGGCGAGCCTGCCATCCGGCTCCGGCGCAAAGCCCAGCACCCGGAAGCAGCCGAGAGCGCCTGGGCAGCCGCCGACCGGG
>CAZFQH010000126.1:6975-9715 GCA_964520805.1 uncultured Acidobacteriota bacterium
GTCCACGTTGCCGCGCCGGACTCGATGCACCTCCCCCCAGGCGACATCGATGCTCCCGTAGCGCTTCCGCGTCTCCCCTGCCGCCCACGAGAACGCTTCGACCGCGCGCGCGGGATCGGCGAGGCCGTCTGGCGTTTTCAACGGATCAGATTCGTTCCAGACTCTTGCGAACTGGGCCGCGGGCTCGCGGTCTTTCGCATAGCGTTGCCACCAGAGATCGAATAGAACCGCACCGCGGCTCTCGGGCGCAGCCTGGTTGTTCCAGGCCTTCAACAGAGCCGCTGCGTCCGCGGTCTCACCCGATGGCGCGGTTTTCGTCACCGCCCGCAGGAGATCCTCCTTAACCCGGTCCGCGAGCAGCATCCGGTAGCTGTGCTTCAGCGCCACGATCTCTTCGAGACTCCATTTCTTCCGGCTTTCGATGAGCTGGATAGCCAGCTGGCTTCGCAGACGGAGAGACGGTGGCTCGATGTTCGGATACGGATTGGCAAGCTTCACCGACTCGCGCACGTTGGCGAAATGTGGCGAGTCGTTCTCGTTGTGCAAGTAGCCGCCCTTGGGATTCAGCCAATGCGGCAGGGCCTCGAAAGGGACGAGTTGAGTCCACACCTCACGTGTCTCGTGGGCGGCGGTTGCCACATCGCCTCCGGTCGGATGAGGCAGCAGAGGGATCGACGCGTTCCAGAGGTTGTAGATGTTCCCCGCCCGGTCCGCGTAGGTGAAGTTCTGCGACACCAGCGCACGCATCCGCATCACGTCCACCCATTGCGCGTGCGACGTGGCCCGCATCATCCGCAGAAACTGTTCTCCCCCGCGGAACTCACCGTCGCCCGCGGTTCGGGCTATATAAAGACGTGCGGCCGTGCGGTGGATCACCGGCCCGAGCGGCGTTGACCAGAAGTCGCGAGTCTCGGTGGCGAGCGCGCCGTCCTCGAGGTACGAAACCGACCGGGTGGTTTTCTCCACCGGCAGAGACGCGCCGTCCAGCAGATAGTGATCGGGCGATTGCGGGTCGATATCCAGAGCGTAGATCTCGGTGCGGTCGTTGGTGTTGCTGTTGGTGGTCGCCCAACCGAGATATCGGTTGAACCCTCCCACGACGCCCAGCGGCCCGCCGATGCGGAAGTCGCCGTAGAAGTCGAGGACGCCCGGGACGGTGATGTGAGCCTCGTAGTAACCAGCGTTCCAGGCGAGATGCGGATTGCGCAGGAGGATGGTCTTGCCCTTGCGGGTCCGGCTCGGAGCGAGCGCCCAGGCGTTCGAACCCTCGTCCGGATCGGAGGCCCCGGCTTCGAGGGTCCAGGGCCCCGGGTCGACGGCGCCGGGGAGGGCGGCCAGGAAACGGCGGATCTTCGCGACCGGAGGACCGTCGCCGATGTGAAGGGTCGCGACGTCGTAGGCGCTGAAGTCGCGCGGCATCGCGTCGTCGAACTCTGCAGGATGCAGGGCGACGAAGCGATTCACACCCGCGGCGAAGCCGTCGTAGAAGTCCCGAGTCTCCGGTTGGAGCAGGTGATAGGTCGAGGTGGCGCGAGCGCGTTCGTGAAGGGCCGCGAAGTCGGCATCGAGAGCTTTGCGTCCCAGCCCGCGTGCGGTCTGCCCCCGTGTCGCCTGCAACCGGCCAGGCGTGATCGCTCCGTAGTCCTCGCATTGGAGCCAGCCGAGCGCGTACCCGGCGGCGCGCAGATTCTCGGCACGGATGTGCGGGACGCCGTGGGCGGTGCGGACGATCTCGACCTCGCGCCAGAGTTCCGGCCCCGGGGTCGATGCGTGCGCGGACGACCCCGCCATCGCTGGAAAACACGCAAGAAGAAGGCTCAGTCGCGAGAGAGACATGGTCGGCGAGCATAGCCCGCGGTCCAAACGTGAGGAGGTCTGAAAAACAGAAATGGCCGACCCCTTTGGAAAGGAACCGGCCGGCCCGACGATCGACCTGATCTTTACCTAATCCCGGCGAACCGGGGCGACGGGCGGAGACGCCGGTCTTCGATACGCAAGCGGCAGAATGCCGATGTTCCGCGCCTCGCTCAGAGAGATCAACTGGTAGTCCATATCGTCCCCGTCCATTTGCTCCCGGAATTCGTTGAGCTGCCGGGTGCCTTCGGCGATCGCGGCAGTGAAGCTTTTGAAGGAGGCCTGGTTGCGGAAGCGATCGGTGAGCGCGCGCGGGATCTCCCGGCCCTTCGTGGCCTCGGCCGGTCCTTGTGACCCCATCATCGTGGTCTCCAGTCCGACGGTGGTCTCTCCCGATTCATCGAGGTCAAACGCCAGGAACATGTGTCCTGGGATCACGGCGAGGTAGGGGCTGATACCGATCTTCCTCAGGACCGCCGCGAAGAGCGCCGTGCCGTCGACGCAGTTCGCCTGCCTGGCTTCGAGCGACTCCTCGAACAGGCGCACGTGCTGGCTGCCCACCACCGAAGACTCGGCGGAAGACTGACTGATGTCGCTGTACCGCAGTCCGCGTTGCTGGAGCACGTGCCAGATCGCATAGACCTGACGGAGGACCTCCGCGGGGCTTTCCTCCTGATAGGCTGAGAAGGAATCGACGATCTTCGACTCGATCGCCTCCCGGGTGAGCGTGTTCACGAAGGGATGATTTTCGTTGACGTAGGCCGCGAACATCCAGGACATGTCGAGGTCCTCCTCGTCGCTCTCCTCGTCCGCCGCGATCACGAACGGACAATCGTTGATGGAGCGGACAATCACGGTCTTGCTCCGGGCGCCCAGGCTGCGGCCG
>CAZFQH010000127.1:0-9689 GCA_964520805.1 uncultured Acidobacteriota bacterium
ACTCAATTACTGTTCAAATAGCAAAGACTGTCCAACGCCGGCGCGCCCGCCCGCCAGTTCTTCGATCTCTCTTGACCGGGATCGTCCGAGCGATATTTCAGCACGAACCGCTCCACAGCGCGCTCGTCGATCACGTCCGCCATCGAGCGGCATCCGGGCCAGGTCCCGCTGAACCGCGGGCTGATCTTGCCCATCGGGGGTCTCAGCCGAGTCCGGCCCGCTTCATTACGGCCGAAAGGTCAAAGGCCGATGACCGCGGCTTTCGAGCCCGGAGTCGATTCGCCTCGACGTCATCCTTGAACTGCTCGGCTACCGGATCCCACGTCAGCTTGCGGCCGAGTTTCATTCCAATCCACGCCGCGGCGCAGGTTTCCAGGCTCCGGGCGGCCTGATCGACGGGTGCGATCGGGTCCTTGCGGCTCAGAATGCTCTCGAGCCAATTGCGGTAATGGTCATCGCTTTGGGGCCAGCGCACGTCGCCGGGCCGGACATCCTCGAGGATCTTCGGGTTACTCGCGTCGAGGGACCGACGGCGGTCTTCGCGCTGGGCTCCGGCGCCCGGATCGCTGCTCGTGACCTGCTGGGCGCCCCGTGCGCAGAAGACCCAGCCGTCGGCGCCTTCGAATCGCACACCATTCTGGTAGCCGTCGTCCATCACCAGCCGTACTCCGTTTTCGTAGAACATCTCGACGTGGTAGCTGTCGTGCACCGTCCACACGTCGTTCGTCATGAATGCGGCGCTGGCCTCGATGGAGACGGGATTTGTAAGCTCAAGGCCCAGCCCCCACTGCGCGATATCGATGTGGTGGGCGCCCCAGTTCGTGATCATGCCGAGGCCGAAGTCTTCCGTGGTGATCCACCCCGGACGGCCATACCCGATTTGCGGATGGACTCGCGTTTCCATGTAAGGCTGCTCGGGAGCGGGTCCAAGCCACGCCCCGTAGTTGAGGTTTTGCGGCACGGGCTGAGCGAGAGGGCCCTTTCCCAGCAACTGGTCCCGGCCGATCCCCACGCGAACCGTTTTGACCTTGCCGATCCGGCCATTGCGCACGGCTTCGCTGGCCACGCGGAATGTGTTCCAGGGGTTCGTCGACCGTTGCTGGCTGCCGGTCTGAAGAATGCGCTTCCGGGCCCTGACCGCGGTACGGAGGGCGATCGCCTCGGCGATGTCGTAAGTGAGCGGCTTTTGCACATAGACGTCCTTGCCGGCGAGCACCGCTTCGACCGCGACGAGCGCGTGCCAGTGATCCGGCGGGGAGACGATCACCGCGTCGATGTCGGCGCGGCCGAGTATCTCGCGGTAGTCCGCATAACCCTTGACGTCCACCTGGCTCTCGCCCTGTGACTTGTAGTGTTGTTCGACCTCGCTTCGGGCCGCCTCCAGTCGCCTCGAATCCAGATCGCACACCGCCACCATGCGGCACAGATCATGTTTCATGGTGCCGCGCATGTCTTCAAGGCCCATACGTCCGCAGCCGACCTGCGCCACCTGGATCCTCCGGCTCGGCGGCACCTGTGAGCCGAACAGATGGGTGCGAGGAATGAAGAGGGGGGCCACGAAGCTCCCGGCCGTTCCCATCAGGGAGCGGTTCAGGAAGAGACGTCGGGTGCGGCCAAACCGTGATTCCGATGGTTTCATGGGGCAATTCCTCCGTTCGTCCTATTTCAGTTCCCGGATTTTGATCGAGCGAAACGATACGCGGTTCCCATGATCTTGAAGCAGAATCCGGCCCTTCGGGGCCTCTCCGAAACGAGGCCAGTCCACGTACTTGCTGTGGCTCACCAAGGCCCGCCACATCTGGGTGCCGCGCTCGTATTCGACGGTCTTGAAACCATTCAGCCAGTGTTCGACGTGCGATCCTCGTACCACGATACGCGCGCGATTCCACTCGCCCACGCCGTTGAATCGGACGTTCTCAGGCGGGATCAGGTCATAGAGGCCGGCGAGCTTCCGGTTGCCCTTGTTTCCCTTCCTGGCATCCTCGTGGACCGCGTCGTCCAGGATCTGATACTCGAGGCCGATGGCCGATCCCGCCCCCTTGTTCATCTCGGTATCCACGAAGTACTTGATCCCGCTGTTGGCGCCCCTGGTGAAGGAGAACTCGAGAAGCAGTTCGAAGTTCTGGTACTCATCGACCGTGACGATGTCGCCTCCCGCCGCCGACTCCTGACCGCTCGACTCCAGAACGGTCAGCGCGCCATCCTTCATCTCCCAGCCACGCTCCGGGAACCCGTCGAGTTTGGCGCCCCGCCAACCGTTGGAGGTCTTGCCATCCCACAGCAGTTTGAAGCCCAGCGCCTTCTCCCGGTCGATGAGAGTGTTAGGAACGTGATTTTGCTGAGGCGTTTCGCCGCGGTCGGGGGTTCGCTCGTTCTCAAGTCCGGTGGTGAGGATGCGCAGATTTCGGAAGCGCACGGTCTCGCCCGCGCGGGCCGCGTCGCTGATGCTGTGAACCTGGAGTGCGATGAAGCCTTTCGCAGTCTGGTTGTCGAGAACGTTCGCGCAGGGTACGCCATTCACCCAGGTTCGAATCGAGGGACCGATGGCTTCCACGCGGAACCGATTCCATTCAGCGATCTTGAAAGTGCGTCTGGCTTCGTCCTGACCCTCCAGAGTATGGAGCCAGCCTCTTCGAGCTTCGTCGTAGATCCCGCCCGTCCAGGCCCGTTCCGAGGGATCGATTTCGACCTGATAGCCGTGAACCCTTCCCTCCTTGTAAGCGGGCAGGCTCAGACTGCGGATCTGAACGCCGCCGTTCATGATCGAATCGACACGTGCGTCATACTCGAGAATGAAGTCGGCGAACTCTTCGGTGGTGGCGAGAAAACTATTGGGCGAGCCGGGGACCGTGGTTCCCACTATGGCTCCCGCCTCGACCGAATAAGGCGCCGTCCCATTTACGCGCGTCCAGCCCGTAAGGTCGCGACCGTTGAACAGAGGTGTCCAGTTCGGTTGGCCGAAGGCTTGGGTGCCCGAAAGGACAAGCCACATGGAAACGACGCGTGTTGCTCGGTAGAGGGATGCGTTCATGGTGGTCACTCCTGTGGCGGGTTGGAACGGGATCCATGCGAATGCCGGGGGTTGCCTCGGTCCGCGATCAAGTTGAGGTACAAAATCGAATCATCCAACCGACGACCAATCATCGCTCTTGCCCCACGATTCAGCGAACGTGTGGCTTCTCTTCACGCGACCTTGTCGTCACGTTCCCAAGGGAAACGTAGTCCATGCCGCCGGAGGTTGTCAACCCCAACCAATCTCATTGGACTGACCTGATTCAACGACGGATTGGCACCCTTTGGCCGGAATAGTGGCGGCTGCGCTCGTAGCGATCGACAATGGACCGGCGTGGGTTACGCTCAGGTTAGACCAAGTAGCGGGGCCTCGGCCTGCGGGTTGAGGGCTGAAGTAACGTTTCACCACCATGACCATTCACATTGGAGTTCTTGGCGGCGGCGGCATCAGCCAGACCCATGCGCGCGCGGCGGCTCAGATCGATGGGGTCAAGGTCGTGGCCGTGGGCGGGGCGAATGCGGCCAAAGTGGAGGCGATTGCGACCCGGCATGGTGCCAAGGCCTACACCGATATCGAATCCCTCCTGCGCCACCTTCCTATGGAGGTGCTGCTGATCGGCTCACCCTCAGCGCTCCACGCCGGCCAAGGCATCGCGGCAGCGCGTGCGGGGCTGCACGTGCTGATCGAGAAGCCGCTGGATGTGACGACGGCGCAGGCCGACGCGGTGATCGCCGCCTGCAATCAGGCTTGCGTCAAGCTGGGCGTCTTCTTCCAGGATCGCTTCGCCCTCGACCTGGTAAGGCTCAAAGCCGCCATAGACGAGGGCGTTCTCGGACGCCCCCTGCTGGGTTCGGCGCGAGTGAAGTGGTGGCGGCCCTCCGAGTACTACTCCACATCCCGGTGGCGCGGTCGGGCCGCCTTCGATGGCGGGGGTGCCGTGATGAACCAGGGCATCCACACCCTGGACCTTCTGCTTTGGCTTTGGGGTGACGTGAAGAACGTGTTTGCGCGGCAGGCCACCGCCCTTCATTCGATCGAGGTTGAGGACGCGCTCATCGCCACTCTCGAGTTCGAAAACGGCGCGCTCGCGACGTTCGAAGCCACCACCGCGGCCTTCCCGGGATACCCGCGCCAGATCGAACTGAGTGGAACCGAGGGCACCATCGTTGTGAATCAGGATCGGATCGTCTCTGCGGATTTGCGGACGCCTTTTGCGGGTTTGACTGGCGGACCGGAGAGCGAGAACGCCGCCGCTTCATCGCCGATTGTGTCAGACGTCAGGGGTCACCAATCAGCCATCGAGGATTTCCTGCGCGCCATCCGCGATGGTTCCGAACCGCGCTGCAATGGCCCCGAAGGCCGTCGAAGCGTGGCTCTTGTGGAGGCGCTCTATCGCTCCGCGCGAACCGGACAGCCCGAAATCCCGACGCCGACCTAGGGGGCACGAGCGATTGCGCCCCGCGGGCGACGAGCCGAAGCGCCCCGTTCGCGTCAGCGGCGAGCGCTCTCCCGGATCTTACGTTCCGTTTCGCGCTGGTCGAGATTGGCCTGTCGAAGCTGAGCGGTCAGGCGCGAGATGGTCTGCCGCTTCGCGAGGAAAAGAAAGTTGGCGAGCTCCAGCAGAACACCCACCAGCACCGACAGTCCAACGGCCTCGATCACGAGTTCACGGTTGAAGTGACGCTCTTCAAGAGCCACGCGGGCAACCACATAGAGTACGCCGAGTCCGAAACCGTTGACCCCAATACCCCAGCTCGCGCGAGCCGCCTGCAGCTCGCGACTGGCCGTCTTAATGTCCACGCGGATCTGGCGCAGGCTTTCCTGGAGGGCGAGGGGGTCCGCGACCACGAGGCGAAGGCCGTCCTTACGCACGATTCTCAGCTGAATGCCGCAACCGCCGCACCCGATCTGTGCGCCATCCGCGTAGGCGTCAGGAACAGAAACTTCCCCGCGACAGCTGAGACAGCGTGCGACCCGGGCCTGGTTCATTACTTTCCTCCGGAAAGGCCGATGATAACGGCGGTATGACCGGGAAGGGTCGGAGCCTCGGGTAGTCTCGTCCAATGAACACTCCCGCCCCCAAACCCGATCCCTGGCTTCGCGGCCCGGTCGCCGGAATTCCCTCCATCCTTCAGCCCGTGGCCCATGCCCTGATCGCAGCCCGCGAGGACATCGATCGCGCAAGCGCGGACCTTGAGCCGGATGCGTTGTGGGCAAGGCCCGGGGGTGTTGCTTCCATTGGCTTTCACGTCGCCCACCTTGCGGGCAGTACCGATCGACTGCTGACCTACGCCCGGGGGGAGGCGCTCTCGGACGCTCAGCGGGCGGATCTGGCGCGGGAACGCGGTGTGGACGCCGCCCGCCCCGCTCTAGTCGACCTTACCGCCGCCTTGCACGAGGCCGTTCGTCGAGGCCTCGAACAAGTCGCGGCCACCGATGAATCGACGTTGAGTCAGGCCCGCCCCGTCGGACGTGCGGCCTCCTCGACCGTCCTCGGCCTCCTTTTCCATGCCGCCGATCACGCCGCTCGTCACGCAGGGCAGATCGTTACAACTGCGAAGATCGTACGGGGAGGCGACGCGGCCTCATCTTGACGGCGGGGTGATGGGCGTCCGTCCGCACGAACGGCGAGGGTCAGGAGACGCCGAGAAGCCGCGAGGGTTCCGAGTCGGCGTCGACACGGGGAGGCTGAGCGCCGCGGCCCCAGGAAGCTGACGATTTGGTGCGGCTCAATGAACCGGCGCCGCGACTCGGCGTCAATCGGAATCTGGCGTCTGGTTCGCTTACCGGCCCCCCATGGCCACCGCGATCTCGTACGACCGCAAGCGGGCGGCGTGATCGTAGATATGCGAGACGATGATCAATTCGTCGGCGCCGGTGCGAGCGATGAAATCTCGGATCTGAGCGGCGATCGTGCGGCCCGAGCCAACGAAGGAGACCCGGGGACGCAGGACCGGATCTACTGCCTCGTTGGGGTCGCGCGCCCACTCTTCCGACGGAGGCGGCAACCGAATGGGGCGACCCTCGCGCAGGCTCGCGAAGGCCTGTCGCCCGGACGAGGCGAGGAGCCGTGCCTCGTCATCGGTCGGCGCGGCCACGACGTTGACGCCCAGCATCACATAGGGCCTGGCCAATCGCTTTGAGGGTTTGAAGCCCGCTCGATAGAGATTCAGCGCCTCGAACAGCAGGGCGGGCGCAAAGTGGGAGGCGAACGAAAAAGGCAGGCCGAGTTCGGCGGCCACCTGCGCCCCGAAGGTGCTGGAGCCCAAAATCCAGATCGGAATGTCCAGGCCCGCTCCCGGCACCGCTTGCACACTCTGGCTCGAATCGGATTCGCGGAGGAAGTCCATGACCTCGATTACGTCCGCGGGAAACTCGTCGGCGTTCGATTGCAGGGTTCGCCGCAGGGCGCGCGCGGCCGCGCGGTCGGTGCCCGGAGCTCGACCTAAACCGAGATCGACCCGACCAGGGAACAATGAAGCCAGAGTACCGAACTGCTCGACGACCTGAAGGGGAGCCCAGTTGGGCAGCATGATCCCGCCCGCCCCGATGCGGATGCGAGACGTCCCGGAACCCACGTGCCCGATCAGCACGGCGGTGGCGGCACTCGCGATCCCCGGCATGTTGTGGTGTTCGGCGAGCCAGAAGCGGTTGTAGTTCCATCGCTCCGCGTGGCGCGCAAGGTCGAGGGTGTTGCGGAAAGCCTGGGCGGCGCTTCCGCCTTCGACAATGGGCGAGAGATCCAGAACCGAGAGTGGCGTCATTCCGGGAAGGTGATGACTTGTTCGGCGCGGTCGGACCGCCGGTCGAGGATGTAGATCACGGCGATCACCGTGGCGATGATCACGATGGCGGGAAACATGATCCGCTTGATCGTGCGTCCAAGCTTGACGCTTTGCGTGAGTCCGCTCGGATCCCGGGAACCGTGCCGGCCGTGCCCCCGGCGCTTCTTCTCCGGTGTCTCGGGGCCCAGGAAGCGCGCTCCGCAGTTATCGCAGCGCCAGAACGACCCGTGGCTTCCCGCACGCTTGGCCGCGTCCCGGGGATAGGCACTTCGAGAGGGCCGCACGATCTGGGACTGACATTCCAGGCAGGTTGGCAGGACTCCCTCCCTGGCCTCTTCGGGGGCTACATTCTGCTGGATCCCGGGCTCAGACACCTTGTTGTCCCCGCCGCATCCATCGGCCGGATCGAGTAGCTCGTTTCTTCATACCATCGCCCTCCCTAGGAAAGATAGCCCAAAACATGTCCTTACAGCGAAAGGCCGGGCGAGGGCGTCCGCGGGGGCTCGTGATTGGAGGATCGCTCTTCGCCGAGCGCAACCTCGAGAAAACACCGGTGAGCATCCCGATGCCCCTCGTCGAGCCAGTCCACCAGAGTGGTCTCCACTTCGTTTCCCGGGTCGATCGCACCGTCAAGGTCCAGGGGGCGCAGCAACGAACGTCGAGGGCGAACGGTATGTATCGTGACCGATCGGAACCGTCGGCCCGTGAACGGGTCCTGCCATTCGCGCTGGCCCGTGCTCTTCTGATGCCCTACGGTTTCCACCACGCGATTGAGACGCTCAGCCTGACGGAGATCGTCTTCGACCGCGTTTCGCTCTTGCAGGGCCAGGAAAGCGGAGGCGAGGGCCTTAAGGCCGCGACGCTCGGCCTGAGGCCCCGGATCCTGGGCGGTGGCGGTGACCAGAACGATCCGGTCCGCTCCCAGGGCGATGGCCTCGGACAGACCCGAGCCGGGGAGAGATGAAGCTTCGGTGATGCGATGGATCTCTCCGCCGAACGCACCCTGCTTGGGAAGGCGGACCCGCCGCGGCGACGTCAGGGGCGTGGAGGCAAACGCGCTGACCACGACATCGAAAAGAAGCGGGGCCATCACCGCCTCACGCAGGTCGAGAAGATCATCCGCTTCCGGAGCCTTCGACCCAGGGCCGTTCGACACCAGCTTCAGGCCGAGCGGCTTTCCCGAATCGAGGTTGGCGGCTCGAAGCACCAGCCCGCGGAAACCCGGCTGACCGGCGTTCTCGGAAACGAGGTTGGCGAATTGACGGCCCACCTCGGCGGGTGCGGGCTCCTTCTCGTTCAAGGCCGGTCCCCGTGCGGCCTCCCAAAGCCTGCGACCGATTTCCGATTCGATGCCGGATAAATCGAAAACGCTCTCGATCGATTCTCCTATCCGACGCCGCGATTTCCGCAGCGCACCGGCGAAGCCCGCCAGAATGAATAGGAACGCGAGGAAGGTCGGGGCGGCCAGCGTGATGACGAAGAAGAGACGAAGCGCCGGGCCGAGCGAGGCCAGCGTGTTCGACAGACTGGTCAGGAATCCCGGCCGCGCGAAGTCGACGGCCAGGAACGCGGGAAGGAGCAAGCCGAGAACGAGGGCGACGAAGGCTGGCACCAGGAACGCGGACATGGCCACGAGGCCAAGCGAGCGGAGAATGCGGAACGTCGATCGCAGCCGGTAAACCCTGGCCGAGGTGATCTCCCGCCACAGGCCCTTGTCGCCATAGAGAACCGATCCTGATCCCGCGGCGCCAAAAGCCGCGGCAAGGACGCCCACACCCGAACCCACCATGAGGTCGATACGAACCCCGGCCTCATCCAGAGCTTTGAGCACGCCTGCGTGATACGCACCCGAAGCTCCACTGCCGGTGAACACCACCGCAGTCCGCCGTCCCAGGAGGTGGTCTTTCACCGCTCGATTATGCGTTATTTCCTCTTGGGTTGGGGCCGCAATGTCTCTACGGACCTCCTGCTCAGCCCCCCAACCCCTGTTCGCATGGGCGGGAATGAATCCAGGGCCTCCGCTTTGCTATCGCGGGTCGTGGATGGTGAGGAGTCTAAGGATTTCCACGTAGCGGGTGCCTTTGGGCACGCGGACTTCAGCCACTTCGCCAATTTTCTTGTTCAGCAGGCAGCGGCCGATCGGTGACGAGGGAGAGATTCTGCCCTTCTCCGGATCGCTCTCTTCGCTGGTTACGATGTCGTAGGTGTTCTCTTCACCCGTGTCCTCGTCCCGCACGTGAACGGTCGAGCCCAATCCCACTTTGTCCTTGGGAATATTGTCGAGATTCATCATCGAAAGTCCGGCGAGCCGGCCTTGCAACTGCGCGATGCGGGCCTGCAGGAAGGTCTGCCGCTCCTTCGCCGCCTTGTACTCAGCGTTCTCGCGCAGGTCGCCCCACTCCCGCGCGCGCTGGATCTCCTTGGGAAGCTCGACCTTCAACTCGTGCTCCGCGATACGAATATCTTCCTCGAGTTTCTTTTTCGCTTCGATCATGGCGTGTAGGGCTTCTCTTCCGTAGTGTTGATGAGATTCGAGGATCAAAAGGAGGGCCGGTATTTATGAAGGGACCGCGCCAGAACGCGTTCGCCGGTTCGGACCTCGATAGGGCGTTCTCGACGAACCGCCACAAAAGCCTGAGGGCTTTCAGGGCTCATCTTGATGGCCCCAAGGCTCCAAGAAGGCCTGATGTTAGCATCGAGGCCCGCCTCACCCTTTGCGTGCTGGCCTCCCGAACAACCTTCGCTTTCGGTTCCCCCTTGCCGACTCCGACTTCGATTTCATCCCCGAAACGGATCTCAGGCCGCGACAATCCGGAGTTCAAACGCTTCCTCGCGGTGCGCACGCGAAAGAACCGCGAACTGATTCTCGTGGAAGGCCCCAAGCTCCTGGG
>CAZFQH010000128.1:0-9679 GCA_964520805.1 uncultured Acidobacteriota bacterium
GCCCTGGTGGTTCCGCTGCGTGCCGAGAGCCTCGGCGCCGAGACCATGGCGGCGACGAACCCGGCATCCTCGGGTGAACTGATGATCCAGGCCACCGGCGTCACCCCGGTCGGCAGCGGCCCTTTCCAGATGCGCCCTCGTCTGCGCGGACTCGATTCGACCCGTGTCCTCGTCCTCGTCGACGGCGAACGCCTCAACAACGCCCGGACCGCGACCGACCGAGCCGGTGTTGAAGTCGGCCTCGTCGACGCCTCGAGCATCGAGAGCATTGAAGTGGTGAGCGGCGCGGGGTCGGTCCTGTACGGAACCGACGCGCTGTCCGGAACCGTCAATATCCTCACCGCCCAACCCGCCTTGTCGGAGAAGTCGCGCTTCACCGCCAGTCTCAACGGCTACTACAGCTCGAACGAGAATGGTCGGAGGGGCAACGTGGGCGTCGGCATGTCCGGCCCCCGATACGCACTGTCCCTCTCGGGCGGCAAGGAATCTTTTGACAACTACAAGAGCGGCGGCAAGGACGGAAGCGTCCTCGAAGACTCGCGTCCCCTCTTCGCCAACAAGACTCTGGTTCAGGCCGACACGGCCGATACCAACTTCGGATTCACGTTCAAGGCCTTCCCTGATCCCTTCAACGCACCCTATGTCCGCACGTCCACCGAGATCCCAACGTCGTTCCTCGACGGCACGACGGTGAACGGCAACGGCCTGGTCTCCATCAGTGAGAAGCAGACCCTCCGCGTGAAGTACTTCCACCGCGAGGCCAAGGACGTGGGATTTCCTGATTTCGTCCCGCCTCAGTTCTTCCAGGGCATCACCCTTCCCCACAGCAAGCTCGACAAGGTGTCCGCGCGCTACGAGGCCCGTTCGATCAACTCATGGTTCTCGCATCTTGCGGTGACCGCCTACCACCAGAAGCAGGACCGCCTCCTCCGCAACGTGAACATCCCGGTCCAGTTCCCGGCTCCCTCCGCGACTTTCTTCCCGATCAGCATCTTCCGACTGGTCATCAACAGCGACACCGGCCAAAAGGTCAAGACGCAGGGCATCGACGTCCAGGGCACATTCCTCGCCTCACCCCGCAATGTCCTCACCGGCGGCTTCACCTACTACCAGGATGACAGCGCCGACTACCGCACCAGTTCCACCCAGACGAACCTGGTCGGCCAGGTTGTTCTCGGCGCGCGTGGCCCGGCCGCGGTCGTGTTTCCCGAGCTCCTGCCTCTCGGCGCACCCAGCGTCAGCAAGCCGACGCGCGTCCCCAACGCTTCCTTCAGCGACTTCGGTGCCTTCGCGCAGGATGAGTGGGACCTGAACCGCAAGGTGCGCCTTGTCGCCGGCGTGCGGGTCGATGGATACAAGGTCAACACCGAGGCCACCACGGGGTACAACATCGGCGCGGTCATCGCCGGAACAAAGCCCGCGATCGACCCCGCCACCCTGCCCAACCCGGCTGGCGACAGCATCAGCCGAACCGCCTTCACGGGAGACATCGGCCTCGTGGTGAAGCAAAGCGAAAGGCTGAGTTTCATCGCTCACTACGGACGCAGCTATCGCCATCCGAACCTCGAGGAGTTGCTCTTCGCCGGCCCGGCCACCATCGGAAGCATCGCGCCGAACATCACGGTGGGACCGGAGAAGGGAGACAACATCGACCTCGGCCTGAAGTTCCGCTCCTCGAAGGTCCAGGGTTCGCTCTCCTATTTCAACAACAAGTACTCGGACTTCATCTCCACCGAGATCACCGCCCTGACCGCGTCGAGTTCGGTCTCGCAGGCCATCAACTTCGCGGACGTCCGGATCCAGGGCTTCGAAGGCGACGTCCAGAGTTCGTGGAGTCAGGGTCCCGCCATCGTGTCCGTCTTCGCCAACGCCGCCTACAACAAGGGCGAGGTCCTCAAGGGAACGAATCCCCTCACCAAGCTCTCGATCGCGGGAACACCGCAGGACAACATCACGCCCCTCAAGGCCATCGCCGGCCTGCGCCTGAGTGACAAGAAAGAGCACTTCTGGGGCGAGTACTCCTTCCGGCACCAGCAGAAAGTCGATCGAGTCGCCGCCACGTTGAAGGATTCCCCCTTCATCATCTTCCAGGATCTGGCGGGTCTCGCCGGTTTCACGATTCACCATCTCGGTGTGGGCTACGACTGGCGCAAGGACAAGAAGAGCTTCGCCCTCACCATCAACATGGAGAACCTCGGCAACAAGTTCTACCGCGAGCAGTTCCAGTTCGCGCCGGCGCGCGGCCGCACCATCACGGTCGGAATGCGCGTGCGAAGCATGTAGTTCCCGGGGGGACCCCTCCTGACCCCGAGGCGCCTCTCGAAAGAGGGGCGCCTTTTTTTGCCTTCCGAGACTATGGCGCCGCGGGCTTGACAGGCTGTCAAAAGCTGTCCTATTGTTATAACAAGTAGGCAGAGAGCGCGGCTGCCGTCGAGTCTCCGCGAAAGCGGGCGGACCGTTTGCAACAGTTGATTCACCGAGGGCTCATCGCCATGACTGGAAGAAGCTGTTCTAGGTCGCCGGTGCCGAGTATCGTCAAGCGCACGACGCTCATGGTCCGCGATGCCGAAGCCGCCGCGGCCTGGTACGAGCGCGTCTTCGGCATGGTCCGCTGGCTCGATACCCCGTTCACTCTTTCAGGGATTGGCCTTGCCGCGGGAAAGGCCGGGGACAAGACCCGGCTTGTCGTGATGCGGTGCGAGGACCCGGTGATCGGCATGATTGGCCTGCTCGAATGGGTGGAGCCCAGGATGGAGACTCCCGAACCGCCACCCCGAAGAGTGACGTTTGGAGCGCCGATCTTCGTGATGTCGTCCACCGACGTCCGGAGCGTCCATACGCAAGCGAAGGCGGAAGGAACCCACATCCACGCCGCCCCCTACGAATGGACGTTCGTCGACCCCACCGGCGTGAAGAAGACGATGCGGGCCTGTTCCCTGTTCGACCGGGATGGATACTTCTACGAAGTCAACGAGACGCTGCCGCAGCCCCCTTCATGACCGCGAAAGAGCCCTCGGGCTGGACGGCCCTGTCGGCTGGTCTGAAGGCGAGGCAGGGCCTGGCCTGCCAGTGGCGGGTGGCCGCGCATCCGCAGGGCAATGTGAGACCCTCAGACTTCGCGTGGCACGAGGAGCCCGTTCCCTCCCCGGCCGAGGGCGAGGTGCTGCTAGAGACGATGTATCTGGGCCTCGCCCCCGTGATGCGGATGTACATGCAGGGAACGGGGGCGGCGGGCGAACGGAAGCTCGTCGTGGGCGACGTGATCCATGGTCGCGGGGTGGCCCGGATCCTGGAATCCCGCCACGCCGACTGGCGCACGGGAGAGATTGTCCAGGGGCAGATCGGCTGGCGAACGTACGCCACGAGCGCCATGACCCCGAAGGAGAAGTTCTTCCCGGTCACGAGCCACGACCTGCCCTACGCGCTCGCCTGCGGAGTCCTGGGCATGGCCGGACTCTCGGCCCACGCCGGGTTCTTCGCCTGCGGCCAGCCGCGTCCTGGAGACGTCACCGTGGTCTCGGGCGCCGCCGGAGGAGTCGGCTCCATGGTGATTCAGATGGCACGGATCGCGGGCGCCTCGAAGGTCATCGGTATCGCCGGCGGCCCCGAAAAGTGCAGGACGATCCTCGGGCTCGGCTGCGACGCGGCCATCGACTACAAGTCCGAGAATGTGGTCGAGCGTCTGGCCGAGACCTGCCCGAATGGCATCGACTACTACTTCGACAACGTGGGCGGCGACATCTTGTCCGCCTGCCTCGACCGACTCGCCATGGGGGCGCGCATCGCCTTGTGCGGTTCCATCTCCGAGTACACACGGGCGACGCCTTTTGGCCTCACGAACTACACGCGCCTCCGTGTCGCCGAGGGACGGATGTCCGGGTTCTTCGTCTACAACCACGTGGGCCGATGGAACGAGGTGATGACCGAGATGGCCGGCTGGATCCGCGCGGGAACACTGAAGCCCGTTCAGGACGTGGTGGATGGGTTCGAATCGATGCCCGAGGCCTTGTCCCGGCTCTATGACGGGCGAAACATCGGGGTGCAGTGCTGCCGCGTCCGCCCCGAGCCCCGCCGTCCCGAACGGAAGGAGACGCTCCTTGGTTAAGCCGGGAGTCCGCTTCCAGCGCGCCAACTACGTGGTCCGGAATCTCGATCGCGCTCTTGAGTTTTATGTCGGTGTTCTCGGCCTCACTCTCGACTTCGTCAAAGAGTCGGACTCGGCCTCGTATTCATACACCGTCTTCGACATACCAGAGAACGCTCGCATCCGCTTCGCTGTCCTGAGCGCCCCCGCTCAGCCCAGGGTGATGGCCCTGACGGAGGTCACGGGGGCGCCGCTGACGCTGGTCCCCCGGCCACGAAGAGCGGCGATCGTCCTCGAAACACCCGACATCGACGCGGTGGCTCAGCGTGCCCGCGACGCGGGCTTCACCGTGTGTCCTGACGGCGTCCTCCTCACCTTCGACGGCAGGCGGGGCCGCGAGCTGGGACTCGTCGACGCCGATGACAATCTTGCCGTGGTCTACGCCCTTCCGGAGGGATCTTGAACAAATCGCCGCTGACCGAACGCGCCGCGTGGACCATGGTGGGCTTGTGCACCCTGGCCTACATCTGCTCATTCATCGATCGCTATGTCCTGGGCATTCTGGTTCAGCCCATCAAGACCGAATTCGGCTTGACCGACACCCAGATGGGTCTGCTCCTCGGCCCCGCCTTCGCAATCTTCTATGCCACGATGGGCCTCCCCATGGGGTGGATCACGGATCGGGTGAGGCGAACGTGGATGCTCGGCATCGCCACCGCGTTTTGGTCTCTCGCGACCGGAGCCATGGGCTTCGTGACCGGATTCGGCTCCTTGTTCGCATCGCGGATGGCCGTGGGGATCGGTGAGGCGGCGCTCAGTCCCGGAGCCTTGTCAATGATCGCCGACAGCTTCCCGCGGAAGAAGAGAGGGGCGCCGATCGCGGTGTACTCCACCGCTCTCACTATCGGCGCTGGCCTTGCCTCCCTTCTCGGCGCGAGCATTCTGGCCTACGCAAAGCAGGCGAACGATCTCTACTTTTTCGGAATGGGCCCGCTCTCGCCGTGGCGCTTCACGTTCCTAGTCGTGAGCGTTCCCGGCTTCATCATCGCGCCGCTCTTCTTTCTGCTGCGCGAGCCGCCGCGGGGCCTGCACGATGTCGAAGGCGAAAAGCCGATCCGCGGCCTCGGAGACGGCCTCACCTGGGTCAAGGAACGATTCTCCACGTATCTGGGTCTCGTGTCCCTGGTGTGCGTGATGACCATCCTCGCCTATGGACAGGGCGGCTGGAATGCCTCCCTTTTCGAGCGCAACTGGGGATGGGCGCCCGAGCGATTCGCCACGGTCAACGGACTGATCAACCTCCTCATCGGACCCTTCGCGGTCCTGGCTGCCGGCCGCTGGGCAGACGCTTGGTCCAAGCGTCTGCCCGACGCTCCCCTGCGCATCCTTCTGATCGGAGCGCTCGTCATGATTCCCTGCGCTTCGGCGTTCCCCCTCATGCCCACGGCTGCCCTCGGCTTCGTATTCCTCGCCCTGGCGAACATCGGCATCGCCATCGTGTCGGCGGTCGGCGTGTTGGCGGTTCTCGAGATCACTCCCGGCTCGGTACGCGGCCAGGTGGTGGCGCTTTACTACATGGCCATCAGCCTCTCCGGCCTCTTTCTCGGCCCCCCGGTGGTGGGGTGGCTGTCCGACCATGTCTTCGGCCCCGGGCAACTCAAGTGGGCCATGGCCACCCTGCCCCTGCTGTTTGGGGCCCTGCCGCTTTTGCTCGCTTCCCGCACGCGAGCGCTCTACCTCCAGGCACTCGCGCGACAGAAATAGGGTCAACGGTCCGGACCCGAGCAGGCTCCTCCGGCCCGTGGCGCGGCTTGACAGCGGTATTTGGATTGTCCTACGCTCCCCGGATTCGTCCGATTGTTATAAACATAAGACAACTTTCCTTGTCGCGTCTGACTGGAGACCACACCCATGGCGGAAAACAGGCCGGGCCAGGAACTGGAGCGGCTCCGAAAGGACGTAGGAGAGTGGGACGCATCGATCACGGTCACTCCCGGCCCCGGCGCCCCTCCGCAGTCCTCGATCGGACGTCTGGTGGGTCGTCTGATCTGTGGGGGAAAGTGGTTGGTCACCGACTTCAAGAACCACACGACCGGATTCGAAGGCCATGGCATCTACGGCTACAACGCCGCGTCGAAGCGCTACGTCGGAACGTGGGTGGACGACATGCGCTCCAATCTATATCTCGGCGATGGCGACTGGGACGCGGCCACGCAGACCATGACTTACCTGTGGAGCGCCACCTTGCCCAACGGCTCCGTGATGACGTGGCGAGAGACCACCCAGACGCTCTCGGAAACGGAGCAGGTCTTTCGGGTCTTGTTCCCGTCGCCCGGGGGCGCCGAAACCGACGAATTTGAAATGATGCGTGCCGTCTACCGCCGCGTCTAAACCATTTCGATCCCGCGCCAGTCCAATTCATATCCCTAGAAAGGAACCGACACTTCGTAATGAACAATCACCAACGCACCCTGTTTTCGAGAGCCGCCCTGACCCTGGTTCTCGCTCTTCCCTTGCAAGCGCGGGCGCAGGCCCCTGCGGCCGCCCCTGCCCCTGGACCGCAAGAACTGCCGATTCGGATCATCCCGAACCTTGGTGAAGCGGCCGAGTTCTACTTTTCGCCCGACGGCAAGAGTCTGATCGGCAATGCGAAGCGAGGGGGTGACACGACACATCACGTCTACACCGCGACCATCGACGGCACGAAGATCGTGAAAATCAACGACAAAGGCGAGGACGCCTGCTCGTTTTTCTTCCCGGACGGAAAGCACCTCCTGTGGACCTCCACCCGAGACCTGACGGACCTCCCCAAGGGCAACTGGTCCGACCCGAAGCAGTACCCGAAGGGCGCCGAGCTTTACCAGTCCGACCTTGAGGGAAAGAACGTCAAGCGCCTGACCAACAACATGCAGTACGACGCCGAGGCCGCGGTCTCCCCCGACGGCAAGTGGATCCTGTTCGGCCGGGACACCGACGGCAAGATGGATCTGTGGGTCATGAAGGCGGACGGAACGGAGCCGAAGCAGATCACATTCACTGAGGAGTGGCAGGAGGGCGGCGCTCAGTTCATGCCGGACAGCAACACGATCCTCACCCGCGCCTGGAAGCGCGTGGACGAAGGCCAGCGCATGATGCCGATGCAGATCTTCACCGTGAAGCGCGACGGCACCGACCGCAAGCAGATCACAAGCGAAGCGGGCACCAACTGGGCACCGTTTCCAGCTCCCGACGGCAAGCACTTCGCCTATGTCAAGGTTCTCACCGACACACCGCGCCCGAACTGGGAAATCTTCATGATGAACATCGAGACCGGGAAGCAGACCCGTCTCACCAACAACCCGGGTTTCGACGGCTTCCCGTCGATTTCTCCGGATGGAAAACTGCTCGCCTTCTCGTCAGGCCGCGACGCCAAGCCCGGCGAGCGCACGCTGTACCAGTACGTCATGGACATCAGTTCTCTCGGAATCGTGCCGGTCAAGAAGTAAAAGCCGGGCCCCCTGGGCCCGCGCACAACGCACAGACGCACACGTAATGGCCGCCTCGCAAGGGGCGGCCTTCTTGTTTCTCGCGGTTGCTAGGACGCCTCGATCAGTTCAATGCGCTCCGCGGCAGGACCGAAAACCACGGCCACCCGTCGACCTCCATAAGGCGCCACGCGGATGGCTCGCGGAGGGGTGGCCGCGAAGCCGGCCTCGCCTGCCCTTTGAAGGATGGCATCAAAGTCCCTGGCTTCGACCGTGAGGACGGAGTTCCCCGGCCGCAGCTGGTCCTTCGGAATTTCCGGATCCGGAGGCACGGGATGCTCGTGAATGTCCACCTCGATGAGCCCGTCGCCCTCACCTTTGTAGACGAGCATCATGAAGCCCCACTCATCGGGCAGGCCGATGATGCGGTTCACGGACGGCTGAGTCAGGCGGCCGGCCAGGCGCCGGTTCATGCCGAGCACTCCCTGATAGAAACTCTCGACCGGCCCGTTCTGGGTGGGCGTGGAAATGGCGGCGTTGAACATGGGCCCCACCAGGGTCTCGCACACCGGGAGCGTCCGAGGCGGCGGCACCTTGAGGTACTGGGTGAAGAAGAAACCAGCGCCGCCCGGACCCCGGGTCGCGAAGCTGCGGGACACCGCTCCGCCACCCGCGCCTGACAGATCGTAGGTGTTCAGCTCGCTCACGAGGCGAAAATGGATCGAGCCCTGCAGACGGGCGAAGAGCGCCTCGACATCGCGGGTCAGAATCTCCGCGTTGAAGAGGCCCTGCTTGTGAAAAGTCCCGGTGTCGTCGTCCGACGGCCCCTCGACGAGGCGGATGAAGCCTCGTGAGACCCCGGGAGCGCCGAGCACGGCAAAGCGGGGATGCGCGACGGAGGAGATGCCCATCGCGCCGGCAAGGTCGTCGCCGAGCCTGTCCTCCGCCTTCACCTCGAAGCCCAGATCATCCCGAAGCGCGAGAATGCCTTCGTCAAACGCCTTCAACGACACCGTCTGCATCAGAACCTGTTGAATCACGTTGTCGACTCCTTGAGTGACTTTCAATTTCCAGAAGCTTGTACGCGGCCCTTGGGGCCGATATAGTAATTGTACTGTTGTCATAACAATCCGCCCCAAAGGAGACTTTTAACAAATGAAAACTCGCATATTGGCCGCCTTGCTGGCGGCCCTGACCCTTTTGACCGCGCCCGCATCGTGGGCGGCGGCCGATGGACCCGGAAGCCTCGCGGTTTCCGTCAAGGACAACTACGGCGCCCTGCCCGGCACCGCGGTTCGCCTCGTCGCCAAAGACGGCCAGCCGGCCGGGCGCGCCTTCACCGACGGATCCGGCGTCGCCAGATTCACCTCTCTTGCCGCCGGCGAGTACACCATCAAGGCCAGCCTCACCGGCTTCGCCGATGCCGAGAAGGCCGGCGTAAATGTGGGAGCCACCGAGGAGAAGGTCGAACTTGTTCTGACCCTGGCCCGGTTCTCGACCACGATCACGGTCAGCACCGCGAACCGTCGCGAGGAACTCTTGCTCAATACCGCCGAACCCACCACAGTCATCGACCAGGTCCAGATCCTCGACACCGGTTCGCGTAACGCCAAAGACCTTCTCTCCGAACAGGCGGGTTCGGGCGTGCAGGTCAACGTCGGCGGCGGCCAGGGCTATGTCTCCCTCAACGGCATCTCGAACAAGGGCGTCCTCGTCCTGATCGACGGTCGCCGCTATCTCGGCCGCGACGCCAACGGCAACTTCAACCTCGAGGACCTTCCCATCACGGGCGTCGAGCGCGTGGAGGTGGTCAAGGGCGCAGGCTCCGCGATCTACGGTTCGGACGCCATGGGCGGCGTCATCAACTTCATCACCGGCAAGGGAAAGAACCTCGGCTTCAAGAACACATTGAATCTGAGCGGCGGCACCTATAAGGACTACCGTGGCGACAACAGCCTGAGCTACCGCGCGGACAAGGGCGGCTTCGCCGTAAACGGCGGCTACCGCACTTACGACGGCTTCGACCTCGAACCGGTGGTCTGCGTGGTCGCTGCCGAAAAGCCGGCCACCTGCGTCCGGCGGCCGCCGAATCCCCAGACCATCGGACAACCCGAGAGCAAGTGGCAGACCC
>CAZFQH010000129.1:0-2235 GCA_964520805.1 uncultured Acidobacteriota bacterium
CATTGAAGACCTCGGTCTTCGACCCACAGGGCCGAACCACCCTCGAAGCTCTGCACGGCCTCGGCTATAAGGCGGCGACCGACCTGCGCCAGGGCAAGTCGTTCCTGCTGACCTTCGAGGGCATCGGCGAAGACGAGGCGAAGCGGCAGGCCGAGGAGATGGCGGCCAGGGTCCTCTCGAACCCCGTCATCGAGAGTTTCAAGATCGAGCGGGTGGCCTGATGAAGGTCGGCGTCGTCGTCTTTCCGGGCAGCAACTGTGACCACGACACCCAGCGCGTCTTCGGCGAGGTTCTTGGTCAGGACGTGCTTCTTCTCTGGCACAAGGACGCGGACCTTCAGGGCGCCGACGTCATCGTCATCCCCGGTGGTTTCTCCTATGGCGACTATCTGCGCACCGGGGCCATCGCGCGCTTTTCGTCGGTGATGAATTCGGTGAAGGCCTTCGCGGAGAAAGGCCGGCCGGTTCTTGGTATCTGCAACGGTTTCCAGATTCTCCAGGAGTCGGGGATGCTCGACGGCGCCATGCTGCGCAACAGGAACGTCAAGTTCCTCTCCCAGCGGGTTCACATCAAGGTCGAAGCCACGAATACCGTGGCGACGCGTGGGCTCAAGTCCGGCGAGGTGATGGGGATGCCCATTGCCCATGGCGACGGGAACCTTTACCTCGACAATGAAGCGCTCACGCGGATCGAATCGCAAGGGCGTGTGGTCTTTCGATATTGCGACGCGCAGGGCCAGGTCACGGACGACGCGAACGTCAACGGCAGCCGCAACAGCATCGCCGGCATCTGCAACGCCTCCCGCAACGTGGTGGCACTGATGCCCCATCCCGAGCGAGCCAGCGAAAAGATCCTGGGTTCAGACCAGGGCCGAAAGATCCTAGAAGCCTTCGTCGCCGGCTAGCGGTCGCTCATACGACCACGGGGCGGTGCGGAGGTCTTCGCGTACTCCGGCGGAAAGTGTCTGCACCCGGGCTGGCATCTCGACTCGAGCCGCTGAGGCCCCGTCTCAGCGCTCGGCTTCTTTGCTTCCCACCACCGTCAGATTCAGTCCAATCTGGATGCTCAGGGGCTTGCCATCGACGGTGATGCTGACCTTGCCGTTGTGGTACCAGCCGAACGATCCGGTGCTGAACTCGCGTTTGTCGGCGACAAGCTCCTGACCGTTGATCGTGATCTTGACCGCCTCGGCTTTTTCGAGGAACTGGGACTTGGAGATGGGACAGGGTGATTTGGCCACGGAGCGAGCATAGACCAGGGGACCGAAGGGAATGCCGACGTGAACAGGTAGGCTCAGGTTTTTCGGTTCCTTGAGGTGCGAGCGGTGATTGAGAACGAGACGGACGACGCGGCGGCCGGCCGGGCTGAATTTGCGCGGTTGCTTGAGGCGTCCTACGCCTCTAACCAGACGAAGCGCCTTTGGAACGGGCAGTCTGTGGAGGGCACGATCGTCGCCATCGGCACGGAAGTAGCGCTGGTCGACGTGGGAGCCAAGGGCGAGGCCACTATCGCGACTGCCGAACTGAAGAACCAGGACGGAGTGCTGGAGGCCGCGGTCGGGGATCGTATTCAGGCCACGGTGGTTTCGACCAGCGGAGGCATTGCCCTCTCGCGTCGAATGCAGCGCGGAGCGGCCACGGTTCGACAGCTCGAAGACGCGTTTCGCGCCGGCCTGCCCGTGGAAGGCAAGGTCGAGAAGGCGGTCAAGGCCGGCTACGAGGTGACGATTGCCGCTCAGCGCGCCTTCTGCCCGCAATCGCAGATCGACGAAGCACGGGAGACCGACCCGCTGTCTCATGTTGGCCGCGTCTATACCTTCAAGATCGTCGAGTACAAGGAAGACGGTCAGAAATTCGTGGTCTCCCGACGGCGCCTACAGGAAGAGGAACAGCAGGCGAAAGCCGCTCAAGTGCGCGAGAAGATTGTGCCCGATGCGGTGTTGACCGGGCGCGTGGTCTCGGTGCGCGAGTTCGGGGCGTTCGTGGATCTCGGCGGAGGTGTGCAGGGACTGCTTCATGCGTCCGAGATGAGTTGGTCGCGCGGCTCCGATCCGTCGCAGATCGTGAAGCCGGGCGAAGAGATCACAGTGAAGGTGATTCGGGTGGAGGATGGCGGCAAGGTCGCGCTCGGGATGAAGCAGCTCTCCGCGGATCCCTGGTCGATGGTGGAGGCCAACTACAAGGTGGGGCAGGTACTCACCGGCCGGATCACACGTCTTTCCGAGTTCGGAGCGTT
>CAZFQH010000129.1:2245-9561 GCA_964520805.1 uncultured Acidobacteriota bacterium
GGATCGAAGGGTTGGCGCATCTTTCGACCTTCGCTCCCACCGGGAAGCCCGGCGGATGGTCGAAATCGGTAGCGCCGGGCATGACGGGCGCTTTCGAGATTCTGAGCATCGACCCCGCGAAAAAGCGTATCGGTGTGGCTCTGGTCGAGGAGGGGTCGTCTCGCGCCGTGGGGGCCCGGCCATCGGCCTCATCCATCGTCCTCGGGGCCCGGATCATCGGAAAAGTGGAGCGCCACGACAAGATGGGCGTGTTCGTTTTCCTGGCACCCGGGGTCACGGGCCTGTTACCACTGAGCGAAACCGGGCTCGCCCATGGAGTGGACATACAAAAAGCGTTGCCGCTCGGCTCTGACGTCGACGTTATAGTTCTCGAAGCAGATGCGGCCAGGCGGCGCATTCGGGTGAGTATCAAGGCGATTGCCGCCGCCGCCGAAGCCGCAGAAGTGAGCGACTACACGTCCCGAGCGGGGGCCGCTCAAGCGCAAAGCTTCGGATCGCTCGCCGACAAATTGCGAGGAGCTTTGGCGCCTCGGAAGTAATGGATTCATTCGGCCATGAGCGTCCTCGGGCTCAAGCACGCCTCCGTAATCCACGCGGGCGAGAAGACGTTCCCGCTCACCCGCCAGATTGCGGCGGTGGCGGCGACGCGGCTGATTCAGGACCTCTGAGCGAGGCCAGGCTTCGCGCACCGGCAACCTCCTTTTCTGGTCCAAGGGCTGAGACCGCGTAGAATCCCAGGGTCGATGACCGCTCCCCGTGAAATCCAGCTTCAACTGCGTCCTAACGAGCGGTACCAGATCCTCGACGTCCGGGCTCTGCTCGGGGACGAGTTCCCGGGCGCGCTCGATCCCTTCCGCTTCGCGACCTACGTCTCGCACCACACGACCGCCGGGTATCTGACCCCGAAGGACCTTCTGCGTCTCGACCACCGCCGCGACCGCGTGGAGCCTTTCGTCGACTCGTTCCGTTCGGTTTTTCCGAGCGGTGCCGGCTACCGGCACGACTGCGTTGACCGCCGAACGGACTTGAGCGACGAGCAGCGCCCGAAAGAGCCGCGGAACGCGGACTCGCACCTCACCTTTATCTCGTCCGGACTCACCAACTGCGCCACCGTCGAGCATCCCGAAGAGGACGCCGACCGCCCGGTGTACCTGATCGAACTGGACGGCGTCGGCCCTGCGGGTCCGCGCGAGCGACAGACCACGGTGGTCGGCTTCAACGTCGAGCGCGAGGTCGAAACCTTCGAGCGCGCGCTGCCCGCGACGGGCCACGAAGTCGATTCGGTCAACCTGCGCGATCCGCATTTTGGTCTGATGGAGGAGGTCGCCGATCGCGCGCGGGGTATGGGCCTGGCCCACGGCCGTGTGGACATTTCTCTTGCCGGCGGCGATCGTCGCGCCGGCCTCACGGTCAACGAGTATGAGACGTTTCTCATGCGTCACGATCTGCCGGAAGTGCTGCGGAATCCGCTGCACTTCATGATGCAGCGAGCGAGGAGCGCCTGGCGCGATCCCCGCGCGGTGCCGCATAAGACGCTTGACTACATCGCGTACGACGTTATCCACCTTTTCAATCGCGCCATGGACTCGCTGAACATGAGCCACTCCTATTTCGAGCGGCTGATCGTGCGCGCGATCGCCCGTCCGGCGCGTCGAGTTTTGCGACTGCGGCGCGACGTGAGCTTCCTGATCTCGGCCGCCTCGGGCCCGGTTGTCCTCGGGAAGTACCAGAGCCCCATCCTCATCCAGTGGCTCCCGGCCTCGGCACCGAATCGGAAACTGCGAGTCTCGATCGTTCAGTATTCCTGAGGCGGCCCCTGCATCCTCGGTCCGGCCGGTCCGGTCGTCTCTTCTTCCGGGTTTGACGGTGCAGGATCAGACAAGCCCCAAGACGCCCATCGTCGGACGCGGCGCCCTGGGGCCGTGCCACTTACATTACTTCTTGTAGACCTCGACGAGGCCAATGCCCTGGAAGGCGCCCTTGCCTCGCACGATCGCGGTGTAGGCCCCCGGCGCCAGCGTCCTGATGATGGCTGATTCCAGAGCACTCGTCGGGGCGTTCCCGGTCGCTTGAATGGCCGCCAGGTTGGTCGAGTCCACCCAGTTGTCGTTCGACTCGATCGGGTTCGTCACACCCGCCTGATACAACTCGAGGGTTGGATCGGGCAGAGAGCCCGGCACGTTGAAGGGTGACTGCCCAAGCGACGGTCCCTTGGCGATGATCAGGACCTGCTGCGGGGCATCGCCCTGAATGATGAAGCCGCCGATCATCACGTTGTCGCCGGTCAACACCGGACCGCGGGTCGAGATGTTCAGCAGCGGCACTTCCGGCTTGTCCAGTTCGAAAACCTCGACGATGGCGATGCCGGAAGTCTCGCTCACCCCGGTGAGATGAACCGTATAGGGGACCCCGGGATTCACCGTGGTCAGGATCACGGCCTCTTTCGGGTCGCTCGGCGCCTGGCCGGATGCCGTGATCTCCGCGGCATTGGACGCAGTCTGCCAGTTGTCGTTGAAGTCGGTCGGGGTCGAGCCGGAGAACAGCCGGATCGCGGGATCCGCAAGCGTCCCCGGAACGCCCAGGGCCGCCATCGACGGACCACGCCCGCGGATGAGGACCTTCTTGGCCTCCGGCCCACCGATGATGAATCCGCCGATCAGGATGTTGTCCCCCGTGGCCACGAGACCGCGGGTGGAGATGTTCACGAGACGGGGAATGGTGGTGCCCGTGAAGTTGGGGGTCACGCTGTTCGACACTGCCGAAGCCGCGCTGTTCCCGACTGCGTTTGTCGCCACCACCGTGCACGTCACCGCGGTCCCGTTCGTGAGTCCGGTGACCGTGATCGGCGAGGTCGTCCCGGTGGCGCTCTTGGTACCGCAGGTCGCGGTGTAGCCCGTGATCGTGAAACCGCCGTTGCTCGCGGGTGCAGTGAAGGCCACCGAAACCGTTGCGTTGCCGGCAGTCGCGGTCCCGATGGTCGGCGCACCCGGAACGGTCATAGGTGGCGCCGGCGTCAAGAACGTGGCAACTGCGCTGTAGCTGGTCCCGACCGCGTTCGTCGCGTAAGCCTTGAAGGCATACATACTGATCTGGTTCAGTCCGGTGACAGCCGAAGAGTAGGCCCCGGTGCTTCCCGTAACCGGCACCTTGGTAACGCCGGCCCCAGCGATGAGCGGGTTTGGATTCGTCAGGTTTTGTGAATAGACGAACCCGCGTTCCGTGATGGTGGAGCCTCCGTCCGATGTGATGCTCCCATCGAGTGAAGCTGTGGTCGAGGTGATCTGAGACGAGGAGACCGGTCCTACGACCGGCGCCGAGGTGGCGGTAGCGGTGAAGGTCACGGGGCTGCCGGAGAGGCCGCTCGAGGTCGCGGTGAGTGTGTTGCTTCCCGTCGCGGAGCCAAGAGTCCAGCTTCCGACGGTTGCGGTTCCCGACGCGTTTGTCGATTGCGTGCCGCCGGTGAGGCCGCCGCCGCCAGTAGCCACCGTGAACGTCACCGACACGCCGGAGACCGGGTTGTTGCTCGCATCTTTCACGATGACCGAGGGGGCGGTCGTGAGCGCCGTTCCAACGGATCCCGTCTGGTTGTTGCCCGCGTTGATCGCCATCTGGGTGGCGGTCAGGACCTCGAAGGCGCCGATCGACGGCGGATTCGGCCGGGCCACGTTGTCGTGATCCGTCGTGGGCAGACTTGTAGCACTCGCTGAGCCTGCCGCCTTGGCGGGCGACGTGGGGCCGAGCCTCAGGTTCGTGGGCACCGATACGAAGAGGGGATCGGACGTCAGCGTGCCGGTGCCGGTGGTGTCCCCGGTACTGGCCGCGCTGTTCACCGTGTTGCCGAACAGGAGGTTCTTCAGGATGGTCGGCGCGTTGCCAGCGATGAAAGCACCTGCGCTGGCCACTGAGGTGGTTGTGTTTCCTGACCCGAGATTCGCGGCGTTGTTTATGAAGATGTTGTTGTCGATGCTCGGCGCTGGGTTTCCGCTTGCCGAGATGGCGCCGGCCGAAGCATCCCCCGCCCAGGCGCGGCCCGTCGCGGATCCGCCGCCATCGCCGCCCACTGCGGTGTTGGCGTAGAAGGTGTTGTTGGTGATGGCTCCGGTGCCGCCCGCGTAGATGGCACCACCCACACCGGGACCGCCGCGGGCGTTGGTGTTGAAGGCGCCGCCGAAGTTGTCGAAGCCGTTGCCACCTCTCGCCATATTGTTCACGAACACGTTGTTGGTGATGATGACTTTCGACGAGAAGACGTACACGGCACCGCCCCAGCCGAGGCCGCCGGTCGCCCCGAGGATCCCGTCAGCGGTGTAACCCCGCGCTTCATTGCTGTCGAAGATGTTTCGGGTGATCGTGACGTCGTTCGTTCCGGAGAACAGGACCTTGATGGCGCCGCCGTACGATGACCCTGCCGGGTTGACGGTATTGAGGCCGTTCTTGATGGTGAATCCTTCGATTCGGGTGGCGTTGGAGGTGGCGCTGGTGCTCGTGAAGATGCCGCCCTTCACGGTGTCTCCAGCGGCGTCAATGATGGTGTCGACGGGCGTGCCGGTGGCCTTGATCTGAGCCCCGGATTTGATGTCGATCGGGAAGACCTCGCCGACCGCCAGGTTGTACGTTCCAGGAGCGACGTTGATCAGGTCTCCAGACGTGCCCGTCCCCGCAGCTGACTGGGACAGGGCATACGTGATCGTCTTGCAGGGGCTGCCGCTCGACGTGCAGGATCCGGTGTTGACGCCGGTCGACGCATTCACGAAGCGGGTGGCCGCGGTAGGGGTCACCATTGCCGTGGTGGTCAGAGTCAGGGCCACAGACGAGACGCCGGGGTTGTTACCAGACGTCGCGGTGAAGGTGGCGACACTCGTCTGGCCGTTGGTGGCACCTCCGGGGATCACCACATCTACGGTGACGCTGGACGTGCCGTTCGAGGGATTTCCGACCAGATTATTCGCGGTTCCGCTCGTGGACGTGGTCCAGCTCTGGCCCGAACTCACGGTGACGCCGAGCGTGAAGCTGTCCTTCTTGTTGCCGGTGTTCGTGACGGTGATCGTGTAGGTGACCGTGGTGCCGTTGATGCCCGACTTGGCGTTCGTGCCCGTCGAGGACGTGACGCTGGCGCTGAGGGTGGGGGTTTCACCAGCACTTGATGCATCCTTGTTCGCGTTGATCTCAACGAGGTTCGAAAACCCGTCGTTGTCCGCGTCCCCAGATTCGATGTCAGTCATCGCGCTTTGCTCATTCGCGAGGGTTCGTGAAGATGCATACGCTGCGACGAGGCGGGCGTTAAACGCGGCCCCCCATGCGTTTAGTGATGGCACGGACGTGTGGCACGAACTGCAATTCCGCGTGGTGTAATAGGTGTTGTAGGCCGCAGACTTCCCGGTGAAGGCGGTTACCTCACCGCCGTTTGCAGCCACCCGCTGGTCAATCGCGACGAAGAAACCGCCGGTCACGAGCGCACCGACCAGGAAGCCCGCGAGGCGGCTTTGAGCGGCCTTCGACCGGAGCAGGGCGAGAGCCGGGAAGTTCGCGTCTTCTGCCCGAAGGCTGGCGTTGGCGGCCTTTGCGGGGCGTGGGTCATTTAACATGGCGGAATCCTCGTGTTGGTTCAGAGGCTTCGCCCCACCGGAAGGGTCGGTTGAAGCGCAGGCCGGGAAGCATACGTTCGAAATCCGGCTGGGAGCTTCTTTGTTCATGGCTGCGCCCTCGGTCGCAAGAGTCGCCGACTGCCGACAACTGTGGTTTTAGGCGCTCGAACCCCGGGGAGGATTACAACAACGGGCCGGACCCCGAGCCCAGGGGCTCAGGGTGTTGCCAATCGTGGCATCCACATGGCGTAACCTGTGGCATGCGTAGGATTCTGCTGTTCCTTCCGTTCGCCGCTCTTCCCCTGGTCGCCGCTCTACCCGTGGTCGCCGCGCCTGCGCCGATCGTGTCCGTGCTGCCAGCTCAACCTTTGATTGAGAGGGGAAGGGGTATGCAGATCGTCAACTTCGATCTGCTGATCGAGAACCCGGGCGATCTCAAACTCGAGATCACCACCATCGAGATGTCCATGCTGACCGCAGACGGCAGATTCATAGCGCAGCGAAGGGTGCAGCCGAACGGAATGAGCATCCTGACGATCCCGAATCGGTTCATCGAGCCGAAAGGGCGCCTCGTAGTATTCAACCCGTTTCATTCGCTTCCGGATGATCTACAGTTCTCCACCCTTCGGTTCGAACTGGTCTTCGGCGACAACAAGCAAACGGACGAACTCTATCGAGTCAAGCTGGATGTCACTCCGAAGGCCTACGTGCAGAAGAGCGTTCTCGAGATCCCGATTCGCGGTCGTGTGTTCGTCCACGACGGACACGACCATCTCGCGCATCACCGGCGCCTGGACATCACCGGGGACATGACCACCGCGCTGAAGATCAACACGAACATGTCCCGCTATGCGTACGACTTCGTGCAGGTCGACGAGCAGGGTCGGATGCGAAAAGGCGCCTCGGCTGAGAACACCGATTACTACTGCTTCGGCACCCCGGTTCATGCGCCCGGCGACGGGGTCGTGGTGAAGGCCGCGAATGACCAGCACGATAACGACCCGCGAAACCGCTTTAAGCCGGACTTCGCCGCGGTGATGAAGAACATTCACCTGATCGGCGGCAACTACGTCGTTCTCGATCATGGCAACGGCGAATTCAGCTTCCTGGCTCACCTGAAGGCCGGCTCGGTGCTCGTGAAGGCGGGAGAGCGCGTCAAGCGCGGTCAGAAGATCGGCGAGGTTGGTGCGTCCGGCGACGCGATGTTCCCCCATCTCCACTACCAGCTGCAGAGCGACAATTACGTCGGCGAGGGACTGCCGTCGTACTTTGACGGCTTCGAGCGGGTGGCAGGCGCCAAGGCCGTGGCCGTGGTCCGCGGTCAGGTCGACACGGGCGACGTGCTGCTGGTGAAGGAACGCTGAGCGATAGTTCCGCTGGTTCCCCGAAGCGCCTTTTTCTGGGGCATCGCGCATTGCGTCGCTGAACGTCCAGTTGCGCGAAACGAGAAGCCTCTTGCCATCAGGGGTCCAGTCGAAATAGTTGAGCGGTCTCGAAGGCGACGTCAGGCTCGAACCGCAACCGGCCAGGGTGATGGTCTAGTAGGGGCGGCCCTCGTGGCCGCCCCTACTAGATCGGAATGGTCGGGCACCCACAAGGGGTGCCCCTACGCTTCTGGGGAAGGGCCCCGCCCCCAAGGCCAGGCTGCGCGCTGCCCCGAGGCCAGGCTGGCGTTCTTGTAGGGGCGGCCCTCGGGGCCGCCCTGCGAGATCGGAACGGCCGGGCACCCAC
>CAZFQH010000130.1:0-9543 GCA_964520805.1 uncultured Acidobacteriota bacterium
GATGAGCCCCTGGTCCGGCCAGTACGCGATGCCGAACGAGGCACAGACCGTGGCGATCGCTTCCGGTGAGCCGCTTAGAAAGCGCCAGCCGGGAATGTTGGCAAGGTAGCGCGCGGCGAACTTCGCGAGCACTTCCGGAGAGTCGTACTTCGGATCGAAGGTCACGGTGAGAAGCGTGAGATCGCGGCCAAGCCGATCGCGGTAGCGATCCCGGATCACCGCGAGATTGTTCACCATACGCGGGCAGTAGTCGGGCAGAGGACAACGGCTATAGATAAAGGTGATCGCCACTACCTGACCTCGCAGGGACGAAAGAGACACCGCACGTCCGTCCTGGTCGGTGAGAATGAAGTCGGGCACCGCCTCCCCCACCTTGACCAGCGCGCTCGTGGACGGCGTCATCGTCAGGCCCGCGTCGGCGCCCGCGGCGGAGAGGTGCCGGATGCGGTCGATCGAACTTCCACTCTTCTTTGGACGCAACCGAAACTCGATGACGTCGCCGGGGCGCAGCGAGGACATCTCCCGAGCATCCTTCACCGGCAGGCTCATGACCATGGCCCTCATGTAGCCGATGATCGGATCGTGCGACACCGTGACCATGGCCGCGGCAGGATCGACGCGCAAAACCAGACCCCGAGCGGGATACGTGGTGGCGCAGGAGGCGGCCCACAGCGCGGGGATAAGCAGAATCAAAGGATGGCGCACGCGGCATTCAACCACAACGGCGCCAACCACCAGGGGACGCACCGCGTCGATCCCACTTTCCGCGGCCGCTTGACTGGACCTGGCTTGAGAACGAAGTAGCATCACCTTGTGCCCAGGCCACGCGTGATCCCAGAGCCCATCCCAGGCCGGCTCGATGAAATGGGTGTGATCACCGCCTTCGCGCAGCGGATGATGTACACCGTGGCGAAGGACGGCCATACCGCCACCGACTTCGACGCCTACATGGCGACCGCCTACTCGGTGCGTGACCGGCTGATGGAGCGATGGTTCAAGACCCAGAGTGCCTACTACGGGGCGGACGCCAAACGCGTCTACTACCTCTCGCTCGAGTTCCTCATGGGCCGGGCGCTGCTCAACAACGTGGTGAACCTGCAGTCGCGCGATGCGCACGTGTCGGGGCTCCGGCAGCTCGGCTACGACCTCGAATCCCTGCAGGAGAGGGAATGGGACGCGGGCCTCGGCAACGGCGGTCTCGGACGGCTGGCCGCCTGCATTCTCGACTCCGCGGCGACCCTGGCCCTCCCCTTCTACGGCTACGGAATTCGCTACGAGTACGGCATCTTCCAGCAGAAGATCCACGAAGGCGCGCAGATCGAGGCCCCCGATAACTGGCTGCGCTACGGCAACCCCTGGGAGATCCCCCGACCCGATGCGATCTTCCCCGTTCATTTCTATGGCCGGAGCGAACGGGTCACGGACGCTTTGGGTCAGGTTCGGGTCCGCTGGGCCGATGCCCAGGAAGTGTGGGCCATGGCCTACGACACTCCGGTTGCCGGATACGCGAACGACACCGTCAACACCCTGCGCCTGTGGGCGGCCAAGTCCAGCCGCGAATTCGACCTCCGCCACTTCAACCAGGGCGACTACGTGAGCGCGGTGCGGGACAAGACCGAAAGCGAGAACATCTCCAAAGTCCTCTACCCCCCCGACGAACAGTATTCGGGCAAAGAGTTGCGCCTCAAGCAGCAGTACTTCTTCGTGAGCGCCACGCTGCAGGACGTCCTGCGCCGTTTTCTTAAAGTGGGGGGACGAAGTTTTCAGGACCTGCCGGCCAAAGTCGCGATCCAGCTGAACGACACTCACCCGGTCCTCGGCATCCCCGAGCTGATGAGGATCCTGGTGGACGACCACGAGATCACGTGGGATGAAGCGTGGGATATCACCCAGCGCGTTTTCGCCTACACGAACCACACGGTTCTGCCGGAGGCGCTCGAACGCTGGCCCACCGACCTTTTCCGCCGGCTCCTGCCCCGCCATTTCGAGCTGATCGAGGAGATCGACCGCCGGTTTCGCGCGCAGGCCGAGGCCCTCGGTGATGCCGATCTGGTCCGGCGCACCGCCATCCTGGACGACAACGGAACCGTGCGGATGGCGAGTCTCGCCTTCGTGGGCTGCCACGCGGTGAACGGTGTGGCCGCTCTCCACACCGAGATCCTGCGCGAGAAGACCTTCGCCGATCTGGACCGTGTGCTCCCGGGGCGGATTTCGAACAAAACCAACGGAATCACCCCAAGACGCTGGCTTCTTCAGAGCAACCCAGGCCTGGCCGGCCTGATCACCCGGGCCATCGGGACCGGATGGCTGCGTGACCTGGCCGAACTCCGGGCGCTCACACCGTTTGCCGAGGACGCGGGCTTCCGCGCCGAGTGGGCCGGTCTCAAGCGCGTGAACAAGGTGATCCTGGCCGACCGGGCCATGAAGAACTTCGGCATCAAGCTCGATCCCGACACTCTGTTCGACTGCCAGGTGAAGCGCTTCCACGAGTACAAGCGTCAGCTTCTGAACGCGCTCCACACCCTCGCCCTTCACGAAAGTCTGCTGGAGAACCCCGCGGATTTCGTCCCCCGCACCGTGATCTTCGCGGGCAAGGCGGCGCCCTCGTACGCTATGGCGAAGCTCACGATCCGACTGATTCACGCGATCGCTCAGCGCATCGAAAAAGACCCGCTCACCCGCGGGAAGCTCGCGGTGGCCTTTCTGCCGAACTACTCGGTTTCCCTCGCCGAAGTGATCTTCCCCGCGTGCGACCTGAGCGAGCAGATCTCCACCGCGGGCACCGAAGCGTCGGGAACCGGGAACATGAAGGCGGCCTTGAACGGCGCGCTGACCATCGGCACCCTCGACGGCGCCAACGTGGAAATCCGTGAGGAAGTGGGGCCGGACAACATCTTCATCTTCGGCCACACCCGCGAGGAGATTGAAGCTCTGCGCGCGGCCGGCTATTCCCCCGATCCATTCATCCAGGATTGCGCCGAACTGCGTCGCGCCATCGACATCATCGCGAGCGGAGCGCTCGACTCGGGTTCGAACCTCTTCCGGCCCATCGTGGATTCCCTGCGGGGCGAGGATCGCTACTTCCTCTGCGCGGATTTCGCCGCTTATGCCGCCGGCCAGCAGCGGGCGGCCTCCGTCTATGAGAAGCCGGACGTGTGGGGACGCATGTCCGTTCTGAACGTCGCGGGCATGGGCAAGTTCTCCTCGGACCGAACCACGCGGCAATACGCGGACGAAATCTGGAACGCCGCCTCCATACCAGTGACAATGACCCCTGAATCGGGTTAACTTCAACCCCGGGGCGTTCCGTCGAAACAACTCGGGCTTTGTCCGTTTATGAGCGATCTGTTGCGTGTAGCCGCGACCGTGAGCCTCGTCCTGCTGGCGTTCTTCGCCGGACGGGCCTTCGCGCGGCGAACGAGGGCCGCGTCCGCCACGCCTTCATCCCCCACGCCCTCATCCGAGGAAAAGGACCGCCTTCGTCTGATCGAAGCGGAACATCGGCTGCAGGCCGCGGTGGACGTCTCGGAGATTGGAATCTTCGATCACGATCACATCCAGGGCACGATCTATCAGTCGCCTCAGCAGCGGGTGATCCACGGTTGGGGCTTGGACGAGCCGGTCAGACCGGACGATTTCGTGGACCTCGTCCATCTCCAGGACCGCGAGCGGATTCAGGCCGCGATCCGGGCCGCCCATGATCCTGAGGGTAACGGCATCTTCGACGTCGAGCACCGCATCGTCCGCCGGGACGGCAGCGTGGCCTGGCTCAAAAACCGGGCCCAGACCTTCTTTGCAGGAGAGGGCAAGGCCCGTCATCCGGTGCGCACCATCGGAGCGGCCCTCGACGTCACCGAACGGCAGAACATCGAGGAGGCCCATCAGAAACTCGCTTCCATCATCGAGGCCTCCGGCGACTTCATCGGCTACTCCGACCTCCAGGGCCGGGTTCTCTATCTCAACGCGGCCGGGGCGCGACTTGCGGGAATCAACCGGGCCGACGAGCCAAAGGTGCGACACGCCTCGGAGTTCCTCATGGAAACGGAGGCGGCCCGGCTTCAAGGCGAGGTGGTGCCGGCCCTGCAGCGTCAGGGCTCCTGGCGCGGGGAATCGGCAGTACGCCCCTTCCAGGGGGGATTGCCGATTCCCATCGAGATGAACGCGTTCGTCATCCACGATGCGGCGACGCGGAGGCCGATCGCGGTGGCCACGATCAGTCGCGACATCAGCGACCGCAAACACGCGGAGGCCGAACGCGAAAACCTGATCCGCGAACTGGAGGCGAGGAACACGGAGTTGGAGCGCTTTACTTACACGGTGTCTCACGACCTCAAGAGCCCCCTCATCACGATCAAGGGCTTTCTTGGCTATCTGGAGAAAGACGCGGTCGATGGCGATGTCGAACGGATGAAGACGGACATCGCGCGCATCACCCGCGCCACCGCCCGCATGGATCGCCTCCTCCAGGAACTGCTGGAGATGTCGCGGGTCGGGCATGTTCTGAACGCTCCGGAAACCCTGGAAATGCAGGATGTGGTCCAGGAGGCGGTGGAGATCGTGAGCGGGCGACTCACCGAAAGGGGCGTCCGCGTGGAGGTGGCGTCAGACTTACCGCGGGTGCACGGGGACCGCATTCGCCTGGTGGAAATCGTCCAGAACCTTCTCGACAACGCGGCCAAGTTCATGGGCTCCCAACAGGATCCGGTCATCGCGGTCGGCTTCCGCGGCCTGGACGCACGAAGCCTGTCGGTCTTCTTCATCAAGGACAACGGCATCGGCATCGATCCCGCATACCGCGAGAAGGTCTTTGGCCTCTTCGACAAGCTGGATCGACAAAGCGAGGGAACGGGCATTGGCCTTGCCCTCGTGAAGCGGATCGTCGCGGTCCACGGGGGGCGGGTCTGGATTGAAGCCGCCGAGGGTGCCTGCGCCGGAACCACCGTGTGCTTCAGCCTTCAGCAACCCCCGATGTTGTAAACTCCGCGGCTCTGCGTTCCCACCTTACGGCCATCGGCCAGGCGGAAACAAGGAATCAGGGTTTAAGGGAGCCGACGCGCACCCCTTGGCTTCGTCACCGCCTCGACCTCTGAGTTTTCAAAAGTGTGACGGACCGGCGGCCATAGGGGCCCCAGTCATCAAGAAAGAGACAACATGCCTCGCGTAAAGCGTGGTTCCGCCAGGCGGAACAAGCGGAAGAAAGTACTGAAGCTGACGAAGGGCTTCTTCCTCGGCAAGAGCAAGCTGTACCGCTTCGCCAAAGAGGCCTCGATCCGCGCCGGACAGAACGCGTTCGAAGGCCGCAAGCAGAAGAAGCGCGATTTCCGCTCGCTGTGGATCGTCCGCATCAACGCGGCCTGCCGCCTCGCCGGGGTCAGTTACTCGAAGTTCATCTCGGGGCTCAAGGCTGCGGGCGTGGCCCTCGACCGCAAGGTGCTGGCCGACATGGCGGTGCGTGATGCCGCGGGCTTCGCCAAGGTCGTCGAGCAGGTGAAGCCGCATATGGCTCAGCAGCCGACACCCAAGGCCGCCGCCGCGGTGTCTTAGCGGGGGGCCGCAGACCTCCTTTCACGCTGTGCTCTGCCCCCGAACCCCTGGGCGGACTCCGCCGAAGTCACAAACGAGCGAAAGCGACTTTGCTCTGGAGTGGATCCGCGACGCGGAGCCACTCAGGAATTCGGCTCCGTCCTTGGTTCGCAGTGCGCCGCAAGGTGTGACCGCCAGTGACCACTCTCGATGATTTGAAAGCGCGGGCCTACGAGCTTCGAGAGAGGCTCGAGGCCGAGCTTGGGTCTTCTACCGATCCGGCCGCACTGCAGGCTCTGCGCGACCGGTTTCTCGGCCGCAAGGCGGGCGAGGTCACGGCCCTTTTCAAGGATCTCGGAAAACTCGCGGCCGAGGCCCGGAAAGAGGCGGGCGAGTCGCTCAACGCGCTCAAGGTTCTGGCCGAGACGAAGATCGGCGAGGCCGAAGCACTCATCGAGCGGCGGCAACGAGACTCGCGCCTGTCGTCCGAGACGATCGACGTATCGCTCCCGGGGCGCGATCGAGCTCTCGGCAGCAAACATCCGCTCACTCTCGTCCGCGAAGAAGTCGAGGATGTCTTCACAGGCCTCGGCTTCGACATCTTCGACGGACCCGAAATAGATGACGACTTCCACTGCTTCGAAGCCCTCAATATGCCCGCGGACCATCCCGCGCGCGACATGCAGGACACTTTCTATCTCGAGGGTGCGCCGCCACGTCTGTTGCGCACCCACACGTCCACCGGCCAGATCCGGTCGATGCTCGCGAACGAGAATCCCCCCGGCGTCCGCGTGCTCTGCCCGGGTCGCGTTTTCCGACGCGACGACGACATCACTCACTCCCCGATGTTCCACCAGTTCGAGGGCCTCGTGGTCGATTACGGCATTTCCCTCGGCGATCTGATGGGCACCCTCGAGACCTTCATCCATCGTCTCTTCGGGAAAGAGTACCCGGTGCGTTTCCGGCCCTCGTACTTCCCTTACACCGAGCCTTCGGTGGAAGTAGACATGGGCTGCAGCACCTGCAGGGGCCGGAGAACCGGCTGTCGTGTCTGCAAACAAACGGGCTGGGTCGAGATCCTCGGGTCGGGTATGGTGCATCCTGCGGTCTTTGAATCGGTCAACACCCGCCTGGGCAAAGTCGTCTACGACCCTGCAAAAGTGAGCGGCTTCGCTTTCGGCACGGGAATCGAGCGCGTGGCCATGATCAAGTACGGCGTTTCGGACATCCGTCTCTTCTACGAGAGCGACGTTCGGTTCCTGGAACAATTCTCATGATTTCCGCGCAGGACCGGTCCCTCAGCGAACCTCATGCTTTTGAGGGCGGAGTCGAAGGGTGAAGGTTCCGGTTTCCTGGGTCCGGGATTTCGTCGACCTCGCGGTCGAGCCGCAGCAGCTCGCGGACGACCTCACCAGCATCGGCCTGGCCTGTGACGGCATCGAGTTCTTCGGCAAGGAGGCCGTCCTCGACCTCGACATCACCACAAACCGGGTCGACGCCATGAACATGTATGGCGTGGCTCGTGAAGCCGCCACGTTCTACGGCCTGTCCCTCAAACCTCTTCCCCTTGAGTTTCCGGAAGCCGGAGCACCCTCAAGGGACGTTCTGGGTATCGAAATCGAGGCGCCCGAACTGTGCCCGGTCTTCTCGGGACGCGTTTTCGACGTGAAGGTGGCGCCCTCGCCGGCCTGGCTCAAGGATCGGCTCGAACTCGCAGGGCAGCGCTCGATCAGCAACATCGTGGACCTTTCCAACTACGTGATGCTCGAGATGGGGCAGCCGACCCACGCCTTCGATCTGACCAAGATCCGCGGCGGCGTTCTCAAGGCGCGCATGGCCGCTGCGGGCGAGGTGGTCCGGACTCTCGATGACGTCGCGCGTACGCTTACCCCGAAGATGGGTGTGGTGGCGGACGCTTTTGGGGCTCTCGCCCTCGCGGGCATCATGGGCGGTGCGTCCTCAGAAATATCCGACGACACCCGCACGGTGGCCCTCGAAGCCGCGTACTGGAATCCCCTCATCACACGACGGGCCGCGAAAGCGCTCGGCATGCACACGGATGCCTCTCATCGTTTCGAGCGCGGCGCGGATCCCGCTGCGGGCCCTCTCGCGATCTCCCGCTTCGCCGCCCTCGCCCACCGTGGTGCCATGGGGACCGCTCGACCGGGGCTGGTGCAGGCTCTCGGTGTGGCCATCGTGCCGCGCAAGCTGACCCTGCGCCTGGGCAACGTCGACGCCCGGCTCGGTGCCGCGGTTCCCGCCGAGCACTCCAAGGCGACGCTCGCCCGCCTGGGCTTCGTAGCCACCCCGGGCGCGGCCGCGCATCCTGGAACCGATCGGACGTGGGAGGTCGTCGTGCCGAGCTGGCGCGGAGACTGCACCCGCGAAGTGGACCTCATCGAAGAAGTGGCGCGGCACTACGGTCTGATGAAAATCGCGCGCACGGTGCCCGCGTCGCGCCGGGCGGCGGGCCTCACTTCCGCGCAGACCACCGAGCGCCAGATGAAGGCCCTTCTTCAAGGCCTCGGCTACCGCGAGGTTCTGCAACTGAACTTCGTCAACTCCGCGAAGTGCGAAGCGTCGCAAGGCCCCGTGGTGAAGATCGCGAACCCGCTCTCGGTCGAGCAAGATGGCCTGCGCACATCCCTGGTAATGCCGGGCCTTCTCGAAGCGCTTGAACGCAATCAGCGTCACGGTGCTCGAAACCTCCAGTTCTTCGAACTCGGCCGCACGTTCGCGCCATCGGCCGACGGCCCTTTGGAAACGCCCCGACTGGCGCTGCTCATTTCGGGCGCCACGCCCCGCGGATGGGCGGCGAAGTCGCGGCCCCTGGACTTCTTCGACCTCAAACAGACGCTCGAGGAAGTCCTTCAGCGGCACACGAGCGCCCGCATCACTCTCGACCGCGGAGGCGCGCCACCCTTCCTTCATCCGGGCCGCAGCGCCACCGTCCTTCTGAATGGCGTTCGGGCCGGCTATGTGGGCGAGATCCATCCGGACACCATCGATGCGTTCGCGCTGAAAGACCGACCGGTAGTGGCCGAACTCAAGATCGGCGCGCTCGGCGGCCGCGACCCACTCGCCTTCGCGAACTTCTCGCGTTTCCCGGAAGTGGCGAGAGACCTGACGCTCACGGTTCCGAAGAGCACCAGTGCTGACGACATTCGCGGTCGGGCCCGGGAGCACGCCGGCGTTCTTTCAACCTCGGTGGAGCTGGTGGACGTTTTCGAGAACGACTCGCTCCAGAAGCTGGGCGCTCAGAGTGTCACCCTCACGTTCCGCTTCGGTAGCGGTGAGCGGACTTTGTCGAGCGACGAGGTGGACGCGGCCATGGAGCAGGTGCGCGCGAGTTTCGCGGAGAAGAACGGCTGAGGATCCGCCAAGCTGGCCTAAGATCGGGCCTTGAAACAAAGCAGTCTCATCGCGGGAACAGGAGAGGGAATGCAGGACAGCTTCGACATTCTGGAAGAGAAGGTCAAAAAAGCCGCGGAGCTCGTCAAGAAGCTGCGCAAGGACAACAAGGCCCTCGACGAACAGCTCAAGGATCAAAAGACGAAGCTCGCCGACGCGGAGAAGAAACTCGCGGCCCTCGAGGCTCAGATGGGCGACGCCGCGGGGAACGCCGCGAAAGTCGACGCTCTCGTGGCGGAACTCGAGACGGTGCGGAGCGAGCAGGAGCAGGTGCGCGCGCGGGTGGCGAAAATCGTCACCTTGCTGGAGAGCCTCGACTAGCCGAAGGACCTGACCATGGCTCCAAAACCCAAGCGCGTCGAAATCGACATCTTCGGCCAGACGTTTTCGCTCATCGCCGAGGACGAACCGCGCCTTCGCGAAGTAGCGAACTACGTCGACGCCCAGATGAAGGATCTGTCGCAGTCAACCGCCACCATCGACTCCTTTCGCCTGGCCGTACTCGCGGCCCTCAACATCGCGAACGAGCGCTTCGATCTGTCGAATCGCCTTGAGGCGAAAGAGAACGAAGCGGAAGCGCGCGTGGTCGCCCTGAACGCCCACGCCGCC
>CAZFQH010000131.1:0-9451 GCA_964520805.1 uncultured Acidobacteriota bacterium
CCCTTGTTCACGTGAGCGGAGTGGTTGAAATAGGTGAAGTCGGGGAGATCGTTGACCTTCCGCCATTCGAGCGACTTGCCCGACCGATAACTCTCTCGCACCGGCTCCAGCATGGGGGCCTGAGCCCAGATCTGCGAATGGCAATTCATGCAGGTCTGGGTCGGCGGAACCGATGCCGAAGCGGAGGTCTCGACCGACGTATGGCAATAGCGGCAATCGATTCCGACGCCCGTCGTGTGGTGATTGTGGGAGAAGGGCACCGCCTGGTCGTAAGGGGTCCCTTCACCGGTGGCGTAGCCTGATCGGGCCAGAAGGAAGAGGGCGAGAAGCACGCTTCCGCCGACCGCGGCTCCGGCCGCAAGGCTCGCTTGAGACAGTCCGTTGGCTTGCTTCGGGAAGAGTTGCGCCATGACTTATCCGGGGATTGTATGTGCGCAGCACCGCGCCAATCAAGAGCCTTGAAGGTTTTTGGCGGTTAAGTCTCGCAATCGCTTCATTGAAAACCCCCTCGTCCTGGACTATTGGCGGTCCTTCGTGGTCCACTTCCCTTTTCATTCCCTCGAAAGGTCATCGGGTTCCGCAACAACATGATTCGTCGCGCGGCAAAAGAGGGCATGCACCCGCGAAATCGTTTTCGCGCGGGGTACGATTTCCAGAAACTCGTCTCCCTACATCCGCCCCTATCCGAACACATGCGGCCCAATCGTCAGCGCGACCCCTCAGTTGACTATGCGAACCCGGCCTCCGTTCGCGCTCTCAATCAGGCCCTCCTTCGTGAGGCTTACGGGCTTTCCGCCTGGGATATCCCGCCTGGCTATCTTTGCCCTCCGGTTCCGGGCCGGAGCGACTACATTCATCACCTGGCGGATGTGCTGGCCCGGGGTCTAACCGCCATCCCGCGCGGCGCGACGGTTCGCGTCCTGGATATTGGAGTGGGCGCCAATTGCATCTATCCGCTCATTGGCGCCCGCGAATACGGCTGGTCCTTTGTTGGTTCTGAAGTCGACCCGGTCGCACTCCGCTGGGCCCGCCACCTTGCCTCATCGAACCCGGCAGTGCGCGAATTGATCGAATGCCGGGAACAGACCAATCGCTTGCACTGCCTTCAGGGCGTGGTGCGGCCAGGAGAGTTTTTCGACGCCACATTGTGCAACCCTCCCTTTCACGCGTCCGCGAAGGATGCACGCGAGGGCCAGGACCGAAAGGTGCGGAATCTCCGCGCCGCCGGTTCGCGCTCCCCTTCGAGGCAACGGAACTTCGGCGGGCAGGCGGTGGAACTGTGGTGCCCGGGGGGTGAACTCGCGTTCGTTCGCCGCCTGATCGCGGAAAGTTCCGCCTTTCGCGATCAGTGCCGGTGGTTCACTGTGCTGGTTTCGAAAAGCGAGAACCTGGCGCCCCTCCGGAAAGCCCTGATCGAGGTCGAGGTTACCGAGACGAAGGTCATCGATATGGCTCAGGGCCAGAAGAAGAGTCGAATCCTGGCCTGGACCTTTGCGCCTCCGCTCAGGGTTTCAGGGAAACGAGAACGATGACCAGATTGAAGAAGCCCCCGAACACGAGGGGTGCGATGAGACCCATGATGGCCGCGTCCTGGTCGCGCGACTGCAGCCACCAGTAGAGGCCAACGGCCAGCACCACCGCGATCACGTCGATGACGACCATGAGAGCGATGCGCGGCTTGGAGATCCGTCGAGGGGCTTCGGTCATTGCCTGCCGATTATCGCAAGGGTTCCTTGCCGCTCGATGGCACCCCTTCGGGGTCGGGGCTTGATACACTTTCGCCGCTTCATAATTCTTGAGGAGACACACGAAGTCCCATGACCTACGTAATCGCCGAGCCCTGCATTGGAACGAAAGACGCGGCCTGCGTCGAAGTCTGCCCCGTCGATTGTATTCACCCCAAGAAAGACTCTCCGGAGTACGCCACTGCGACGATGTTGTACATCGATCCGGATTCCTGCATCGACTGCGGCGCCTGTGTGCCCGTTTGTCCGGTTCAAGCCATTTTTCCGCAAGACGAGCTTCCTGACAACTGGAAGCAGTACACCGAACTGAACGCCAAGCACTATCAGAAGTAAGTGCGGTCGGTGCCAGCGCCGAGGAGGGTCCAAATGAGCGAAGTCCGGGTGAAATTCAAAAAGCCCGCGAAACTCGGTCAGGATGCAGCCCTCGCCCTCGAGGACTACGCACGCGCCGCATCGACATTCGACGCGGCGGTGGTTTTCGATGCCGCGCATCACGTCACCGCGGTCTCGCTCGCCGCGGGAAAAAACCCGCTGGCCGAATCAGTGAGCCAGGATATCGAACGCTTCTATGAGTCGCTCGTTTCGGAGGCCGCCGACCGGCTTGGCTGGCGCTAGCTTTGGCCCCCGAAGTTCTGGGCCCAAAGGCAACCGGAAGCCCCTGAATTCGTCCGCGATAGGGTGGCCCCGGCCTTTCTCATTGGCCCTGCTTGACTCCGCGTGCTACCTTCCCGAGCGATGAGGGTGCGAAATCTGTTTCGGCGCTTCGCGATGCTGCTGGCTCTGGTCGCCCAGGCAGGCGCGTTCGTTGCGGCTTGCCAATGTCCTGCCCCACCCCGGGAAGCGCGAAACCGGAACGTCGTGAAGGCCTCATCCTGTCACGAGCCCGAAACCGGCCTGCGCCTCTCCGCCTCCTCCTCGTGTTGTTGCGATGAGAAGGCGGCGTCGAATCCCGCGACGCCCCTGCCGAAAGACCCCTCGGCGTTCGTGGCGGCCTCCGCCATCCCAATGGTGTCTACCGCGGCGATGGTTCGAGCCTTTGGCGTGCCCTTTGGTACCAGACCGCGGGGCAACCCGCCTCCAAGGCCACCGCTGAGAGTCTGAGGCTTATTCGGAAGCCCTCGGCGGCAACTCCTGCTGCCTGGCTTCGCAAGCGTCCTTCCCTCGCCGTCGCTTTTTCGCGATCCCTGGCGATCCCCGTTCTTCTCTTTTCCCACGGACTCTCTATGCCCTCGCGCCGTTTGTTCCTGTACTCCTTGCCGGTCGTTTTGCCCCTCGTGAACTGCGCTTCCGTTCCCCCAAACGCCACCCGAAGAGCGGGCGGTTTGGGCGATGCGGCGAGCACCCCCGCTCCTCAATGGAATCCGGGCGTCGTGACCTCCGCGGAAAAGAGCGAGGCGACAGGCCCTTCTCGGGACGACAACGATCGCTACAGCTGCCCCATGCACCCTGAGGTCAGCCAACCCAAGCCCGGGACCTGTCCGAAATGTGGCATGCCGTTGGAGATCAAGAAACTTGGAGGCTCGAAGTGATGGGGGCGGGTCTGACCCACACCGCCCCTCTCGGCATCGTGTTGTCCTTGTTCGCCTCTGGCTGCGCGATCAACCCCCGACCCACGTTCGACGAAACCGCGGCCACGGTCCAGGCCCGGACGGGGATCGAGACCACCTGGATGAGAAGCGAGGCCGAGGAACGCCATGCCCTCGATCGCGTGCGGGAGATCCTCGCTCAGCCTTTGACCCCAAGGAGCGCGGCGCAAATCGCCCTGATCAACAATCGCGCACTCCAGGCGCGGCTTGAAGAGCTGGGTATCGCTCACGCAAACCTGGCTGCGGCGGGTCTGCCCGGCAATCCCGAGATCGAGGGTTTTCTCGGTTGGCCGTCGGAGAAGTCGCACGGGAAGACGATCGAGCTCGGCTTCGGCCTCAACATCCTCGACCTGTTCGTACTGCCTTCGCGGAAACGGCTGGCCGCACTCGAGCTCAAGCAGACCAAAGCACTCGCCGCCCACGCCATGTTGAGCGTGGCGGCCGAGGCCCAGACCGCGGTCCTCGACCTGCAGGCTCTCGAAGCCACGCTCACGGGAACCACCGAGGCCCTTGAGATCGAGGAAGCCCTCACGGAATTCGCCGGGGCACGACACAAGGCGGGAACCTTGTCCGAGCTTGAATACGAAGAAGAAAGCGCGCACCGCGACGCCCTGCGTGCCGCCCGCGCGAAGCTGGAGTTGGACACGCGGCGGCAGCGCGAAGTCATCAATGGGACTCTGAGCCTGTGGGGCGATTTGACCATCTGGACTACCGCGCCCATGGACGCCGCTCTCCCCCGAGAAGACCCGGAAGGCGCGGCACTTGAGGGCCTGGCCATCGAGCAGCGCTTCGATCTCGCCGCGGCGCGAGCCGCCATCGATCTGCTCGAAGGGACGTTGCGGCTCCAGAAGAAGACGCGTTTCCTGCCCGCGGGAGTCTCGGTGGCTGCCCACACGGAGAAGGAGGACGGGGTGAGGGTCAGCGGACCCTCGGTCCGCCTTCAGCTGCCGATCTTCAATCCGGGGCGGGCCGAGTCCTCACGCATCGAGGCCATGTATTTCCAGGCTCAACGTCTGTTTGAAGACGGCGCGGCACGGGCGCGCGCGGAGGTGCGCGAAAAGCGCGATCAGTTGCTCGGTTCGCGGGCCCTCGTCGCCCATCACGAGAGCGTGGTGGCTCCGCGAAGGAAGCGGATCGTCCTGATGACGAGGGGCTATTACAACATGATGCTCAAGGGAGCGGATGAACTGCTGCGCGCCCGGCGGGAGGAAGTGGAAGCCGAGGCCGAATTGATCGAGGCCCGGCGCTCCTACTGGGTGGCGAGGACGGAACTGGCGCTGGCCTTGGGCGGCGCCATCCCTGGAGTGACGGAAGGAGAACGGCGATGATTTCGAGACGCAACTATCTGGGCGGCCTGGTCGCGGCCGGCGCCCTTCTCAAGACACGCGTGAGCTCGGCGCTCGGCCTCGAAGTTGAATCGGCCCCGCAGGATCCCCATGCCGGTCACGCGATGCCCAAACCGACGCCGGTAGAGGCACCCGCGGCGAGCCCCGTTGTCTCCCGCGCTCGCGGGAAGAGTGCGTACACCAAGGTGGTAACCCCCAACGGTTCGACCCTTCCCTTCGAGATGAAAGACGGGGTCAAGGAATTCCGGCTTATCGCCGAACCGCTGGTGCGAGAGTTCGCAGCCGGCATGAACGTCAACTGCTGGGGCTACAACGGATCGACGCCCGGGCCGACCATCGAAGCGGTAGAGGGCGATCGCCTGCGTCTGTTCGTCACGAACAAGCTGCCCGAGCACACCACCGTGCATTGGCACGGCATCCTGCTTCCCGCAGGCATGGACGGCGTGGGCGGACTGAATCAGCCGCACATCAAGCCGGGCGAGACGTACGTGTACGAATTCACGCTGCGTCAGCACGGGACGTACATGTATCACCCCCACGCTGACGAAGCGGTGCAGATGGCGATGGGGATGTTCGGCTTCCTGATCATTCATCCGCGGGTTCCGAAGCGAAGGATGGACCGGGATTTTTGCGTCTTCCCCATGGAGTGGCGAGTCGAACCTGGAACGATGACGCCGAACCCCGCGACCATGCTCGATTTCAACGCCTTCACCTTCAACGGTCGTTCCTTTCCCGGCACCGCTCCTCTGGTTGTGAAGACCGGAGATCGAGTGCGGGTGCGGCTCGCGAATGTGTCGATGGATTCCCACCCGATTCACTTCCATGGCCATCGCTGGTGGGTCACGGAGACGGACGGAGGGCAGATTCCCGAAAGCGCCTGGTGGCCGGAAACGACGGTGAACGTCCCGCCGGGAACGACCCGCACCGTGGAATTCGTGGCCGACAATCCCGGGGACTGGGGCTTCCACTGCCACAAGTCCCACCATGCCATGAACGCGATGGAGCATGACGTTCCGAATGTCCTCGGCGTCGATCAGACGAAGCTCAAGGAGGCGCTCGACAAATTTGTCCCAGGGTCGATGGTCATGGGAACAACCGGCATGGCCGAGCATGCGGAGCACGCCGATCACCTGGCGGGTGCCGTTCCCAACACCTTGCCGATGATGATGGGGACAGGACCCTTTGGTCCGCTCGAGATGGGCGGCATGTTCACGATCCTTAAAGTTCGCGATCGGCTCGACTCCTACGATGTCGATCCGGGCTGGTACGACTACCCTGCAGGATCGGTGGCGCGGAAGGTCGAGTAGTTCGCGCCGCTCCGGTAGCTGCGGCCGATGGCGCCTGGGCGTTCCTTCACATTCGCAGGACCTGCACTCCGTCGGTCTATGCGATGGAGAGCCAGCCTTGCGATCCTGCCGCGTTCAGGAACGGTGCCGTGGTCTCCGCAATTCAGACTCCGCGCGAGGTGGCCTGGGCCTTCACTTCGCGGGCCTGCCATAGATGGCGTCGGGCGTGGGCGAGGGTAATCCGGAAGGCGGCGTAGAGGTTGTACTTCACGCTGGCGTTGAAGGGCGACGCAATCTTCACACGCCTCGTATCGAGCCCCGGCCCGCGTTCGATCAAGGTCAGAAGTTTCGCGTTTGCCTCAATCAGGCGGTTGGTCAACGTGAGCGGTTCATGAACCGGCATCGGCTCGAACGGAGCGCTTGTTTTGCTCTTCATGCGCGGAGGCGGTTCGAGGGCTTTGACGAGAAGCCAGCCCATGACGCCAAGGCCTGCCGGGCTGGTCGACTTCTTACCGGTGCGTTCGAGTTCGGCGAGCGCCGTACCGATCAGCGGCCGCATGGCGTCGGCGGTGAGGATCAGATGTTGGAGGATCTCGGCAACGCTCCAGCCGCCGCCCGGCGGGCGCAGCGAGAGCGCGGCAGCATCGGTGCCTTCGGCCACCGCTCGAGCCTCCGTCGAAACCACCTCGAGTTCGGCCTTCAGTTCACGGGCCTGTTCGGGAGTCATGACGCGGGGTAGTTTACCGTGCGCCCAAAAGGCGCCTTGAGGGAATGCCCCGTTCGCGCGAGACCTCAGACAGTGCGCGAAGTGTCACAATTGACGCGCGTCGCCTCTCAAGCTTGGGCCTAGCACCGGGCGTTTTTGATGGGTGGCGCGGTGCTCCTCATCTCGTTGCTTGTTCTATCCGTCCGCATGGCGGTGAACCCGGTGCAGTAAATGGTGGATGATCCCACCACGGCTTGGAAGCGAACCTCCGGGCTCTCCATCTGGCTACTCAAGAAACCCGCGCTCCCTGAGCGCCGCGGCCACGATCTGGGCATTCTCGGCAGGGGTCAGGTGGGTGTTTTCCAGGCGAACCTCGGCATGGTCGGGGGCCTCATAAGGATCGTCTATCCCCGTCATACCCTTAAGTTCACCGGCCCGGGCCCTCGCGTAGAGGCCTTTGGAGTCCCGGCGCTCGCAGGTAGCGAGGTCGGTGTCGACAAAGACCTCAATGAAGGATTCACCCATCAGGGTCCGGCAGCTGTCGCGGGCCTCGCGAAACGGGCTGATCGCCGCGCAGATAACGGCTCCGTGGTGGCGAACGATCTCGGAAGCTACAAACCCGATTCTCCTGATGTTAGTGTCGCGGTCTTCGCGGGAAAAACCCAGGCCCTTCGAAAGGTGTTGCCTGACTTCATCTCCGTCGAGGAGAGTCACGACGCGGCCTTTCTCCATCAGGAGCGAGCGCAGGGCCTCGGCGGTGGCCGATTTGCCGGCTCCGGACAGGCCGGTAAACCATACGCAAAAACCGCGCGCGATTCGTGGCGGCAGCGCCTGCCGCAAAACGGCGGCGGTTTCGGGCCGGGTGAACCAGGGAGGAATGTCTCCCCCGTCATTGAGGCGGCGTCTCAGATCGCTTCCCGAAAAGACGCGGACCCGGGCTCCTTTGGGGACCTTGTCCTCCTCGACGAACCGCTCTTCGTCCGGGAGGTAGACGACCTCGCGAAACGGCACCGTCACGATGCCGATTTCAGCGGCGTGTTCGCGCACCAGTTCCTGGGCTGCGTAGGGCGGAAAGAAGGGCCGGCCCGCGGAGTCGGGCGCCGGTCCGGCGTGGTCACGACCCACGATGAAGTGGGTCGCGCCAAAGTTCTTTCGAACGATGGCGTGGAAAAGGGCCTCCCGCGGCCCCGCCATGCGCATCGCAAGCGGCAGCAGAGAGAGGAGAGTGGAGCGAGGCGCAAGATACTTCTCCACGAGAAGGCGGTAGGTCCGAACGCGAGTGAAATGGTCGACGTCGCCCGGGCGGGTGAGACCGACCACGGGATGGAGCAGGAGGGTCGCGTCGTGATCGAGCGCGGCCCGCTTGATCATTTCTTCATGGGCGCGATGAAGTGGGTTTCGGGTCTGAAAGGCCACGACGTTAAGGCGGCCAAGCGCCACGAGGGCGGAACGGACTTCCGCCGGGCTGAGCCTGAGGGACACGAAGTCCGAGTGAGGCACCGGACGAAGCGGAATGAGGACACCGGTGAGTCGATGCCTGGGTCCGGTGACAATCTCCCGGATGTAGGGGTGCGATTCATCCTGAGAATCGAACAGGGCCTTCGCCTCGGCGCGGGGGTCGATCGTGAAAACCTCTTCGACATCGACCGTGGCAAGGATGTCCCCCCGCGGATGGGCGAGGGCCAGCCGGGTGCCGGGCACGGCTTTCTCCTCCACGGGTAGAGTGACCGGAATGGGAAACAAGAGACCGTTCGCGAGCCGCATACGGGCAAGACAAGAAACGTAGTCGGCCTCTCCCATGAAGCGAGCGAGGGGAGAGAACGCGCCGGTGCTCAGCAACTCATAGTCGTTGAGTGCTCGAGCCCCCAACGTGATTCGCGGCAATCGGCCAGCGTCTGCGACACGGGAGTCTCCGGCGGGCGACGGCTCTTTCAATCTTCTGCTCTCCTACGTTAGATGAGCGGAGCACTGTAGTTGTGCCCTTCAGGGACACGGGCGTCCACGCCTGACGGGGGCTCAGGCTGCAGATACCCGAGCGCGCGGCGAAGGGGTGCCAGAACCTGCGCCAACTCTTCGATTGTATCTGGCGGATAGCGGCCGTCGGTCAAAGGCCGGGCCGCACGCGCCGGATCAGCCTCCGTCTCCAGCCTCCGGCCTCTCGCGGGCTCGACACCAAGCCATCGGCTCACCTCGCCCAGAGTGGTCGCGGGGCGATTGAGAATGTCTTCGAATCGAACTTCGAGGTAACGATCGCGAAGATGCAGCCGGGCGAACTCCCGCACCGCCTCAACCTGATGGATCGTGGTGTACGCCATGCGAAGCTCCGGCGAGTCGAACAGGCTGCGCTCGAGGTCGCGGCCGCAGTAGTGATAGGCGGCACGAATGGCCACCCGGCCGATCCCGTTGTCGAAGCGCGCGGTCATATGGGTGCGTCGAAGGCAGGTGGTCAGGGGATCACGGACAAGATGGACAAACCTGGCGTTTTCAAAGGCCTCGAGGATCTCCGGGGCGAGGAGCATGGCTTCCGGGAGCTTGAAGCCCCAAACACCCCGCCAGGAAGGACAGCAGGCGCGATCCTGAGCCCCCGCGCGACCAAAGAATCACCGGCTCTCGAAGGCGGGGCCGCACGTCAGGTCGCAGCTCGGCCGGGGATAGCTCGGTCTCCTTCAATCCAGGAGGGCTCCACTGGGGCCACTTCGACTGCAGGTACTCGTCGCAGCCAGCCATGTCGGCTACAAAAGAGGGCAGGGCCTCACCCGAGGCTCCAGGAGCGCGCCGTAGG
>CAZFQH010000132.1:0-564 GCA_964520805.1 uncultured Acidobacteriota bacterium
AAGTCGCGGCCTGGGGCGAGGTGGCGCGAAAGCTCGCCCACGAAATCAAGAACCCACTCACACCCATCAAGCTCTCCGCCCAACGGGTCCGCAAGGCGCATTTGAAGGGTGCTACGGATTTCGATCGGGTGCTTTCAGAGTCGATCGAGGCCATCGTGTCTGAAGTGGATGCCCTGCAACATCTGGTCGACGAATTCGCCCAGTTCGCCCGGCTTCCCCCTTCGAGGCCCATCGAAGGATCCTTGAACACCGTGGTGGAAGGATCTCTCGCCCTTTACGAAACCGCCTATCCCCACGTCTCCTTGAATCGGAGTCTGGATCCGGAGTTGCCCTCTCTGCGCCTCGATGGTCCGCAGATCAAGCGGGTGATCATCAATCTGGTGGACAACGCGATCGCGGCTCTGGGAGAAAAAGGGGTCATCGACATCGGCACCACCTTCGACCCCGTGAACCGTCGGGCCACTCTCACCGTGGCGGACAGCGGGCCGGGCATTCCCGCGGCCAGTCGCGAAACCATCTTCGCCCCCAACTTCTCGACCAAAAAGAAGGGCAGCGGTCTGGGCC
>CAZFQH010000132.1:574-2611 GCA_964520805.1 uncultured Acidobacteriota bacterium
CGAAATCCGGGCCGAGGACAACCTGCCGCACGGCGCTCGATTCATCATCGACCTGCCGGTGTAAGCCCCGGAAACGGCGCACCACGTTTCACACCGGCTCCACGCCCGTCCGGGCGAATCAGAGGTGCCGCGAATCGCTTATGAATTGAACGATTTCGTCCAGGTCGTCACTCAGCTTGAGCAGATGGGCAAACCCTTTCTCGACCGCGAGCTGATGAAGAAGCGGCCAGACCGATTTACCTTTCGCCCCCGCGGGCCCTGGGTCCCGATTCCAGAAGTGCGAACCGAGGAGAATCATGGGTGCGGCGGCACCGTGAGTGGCGTAGTAGTTCTGACAGGCGTCCTGGAAGATCTCCTGTACCGTGCCCGCGTTTCCCTCGGCGAAGATCACTCCGTGGGTGGCGATGGCCAGCACTCCCTCTTCACGGATGCTGTTTTCGAAAAACTTCGCGATGTGGCTGGCGAAGGGGTTCGGTGGCTCGTGTCCGTAGAACCACGTGGGCACCCCGACGCTCTCGGTGCGCGATTCCGAAACGTCGCGCGGGAACCGCTGCATCACCTCGAACGCCGGGGACAACCAGTCTCCGCTGTTCCAGTCGGTCGAGCCAGGCGCCACCGGCTGTACACGCGGAACTCGTTCCAGCATTCGCACCGCGGCCCGAAGATCCTCTTCAGGCCGGCTCGCGAACCAGGCCCCGAGATTGGATGCCTCCATCGCCCCCGGGCCGCCACCGGTGGCGACGATGAACCCTGCCCTCGAGAGTTTCCAGGCCAGCAGGGCCACCTTCGTGTAAGGCGCATCCGCGGAACCCCTTGTCCCATCCGCGCCGACGACCTTCTCGAGTCGTTCGCGGTCGTGCCCACCCATGATGCCCACCACGCGTTTGGACGTCGCGGAATAGGGGGCGTACGGTCTCAGGTATTCGTGGAGAGCATCCTCGATGGCGAGATCGTGCAGCCGAAAAAAGACCGCGGCGTCGAGACCAAGATCCACTCGCTTACGCCTGGTGACCTTGTCCATGGCGGAAAGGTACCCGAGCCAGTCGGGCGTCTCGACGTACGTCTCGGGGCGTGCGGAATCGAAGCCCTGCAACAAATCCTGCGCGTCGTACAAGACGGTGCGGAAGGGATCGAAGGCCAGACCCGAACGGACCGGAAGCACCAGAGCGCCCAGGGTCGCGACCTTTCGGGCGAGCGCCGGGCTCATGGGGCAACCCAGGAACGAAGTGCCGAGATGGAGATCCTCGGTCAGAAGCGCATCATCCAATCCGGGAGAGGTGAGGTCCAGGCCGAGGAGAATGAGGGTGGACCAATCGCGCTCCGGATTCCGCAGGAAGGAGCGAAGGTCGTCGAGCGTCCGAACCTCGATCTTCTTCACAAACGGTCCAGCCGAGCCGATGGGCCAGGGGGCTTCGGCAACATGCGGGCAGTCTATCGCCGCGATCCACCGGGATAGGCTTTCGAAAATGAAGAGAGAGAGAAGCAGAAGCAGAAGCCGAGTGCTGGCAGGAGTGGTCGTCGTGGGAGCCGGACTGCTGGCCTGGGCCCTCGCTCCGTCGGTGGTGGAGAGCCGGATGAACAAGGTCACGAATCGGGAGATCCCGGTCACCGACCAGGCGCGGGCCCTGCACGAGCGGCTCTTCGTGGCCGACCTCCACGCCGACACCACCCTCTGGAATCGCGACCTGCTCGCACGGGGTTCGCGAGGTCATGTCGATGTGCCGCGTCTGGTCTCGGGGGGTGTCGCGTTGCAGGCGTTCACCATCGTGACCAGCACGCCCCGCCGCATGAACATCGAGCGGAACACGGGGGAAACCGACAACATCACGCTCCTGGCGGTCGCGCAACGCTGGCCTCCGCGAACCTGGAACAGTCTCACTGAACGGGCTCTCTACCAGGCCCATCGCGTGAACGAGGCCGCCGCACGTTCCGCGGGCCGCCTCGTGGTCCTGCGCACGGCCCAGGACCTTGAAGCCTTCGAGGCCAGACGCGCCTCGGACCGGACCGTGACCGCGGCCTTCATCGGGGTCGAAGGCG
>CAZFQH010000132.1:2621-6920 GCA_964520805.1 uncultured Acidobacteriota bacterium
CTGCAGGGCGATCTCGCCCAGCTCGACCGTCTGTTCGATGCGGGGGTGCGGATGATGGCGCCCACGCATTTCTTCGACACCGAGGTCGGCGGGTCGGCGCACGGGGTGACCGGTGCGGGCCTGACGCCTTTGGGAAAGGAATGGGTCAAACGCATGGAAGCGAAGTCGATGGTGATCGACCTCGCCCACGCCTCGTCCCAGACCATCGACGATGTGCTGAAGATGGCGACCCGCCCGGTGGTGGTCTCGCACACCGGCGTGCGCGGCACCTGCGACAATCAGCGCAATCTTTCGGACGCTCAACTGAGCGCCATCTCCAGAAACGGCGGGCTCATCGGCATCGGCGTGTGGGACACCGCGGTGTGCGGCGACTCGGCCCGAGCCATCGCCCGCTCTATTGCTCACGCAATCAAGGTCGCGGGTTTTGAGCACGTGGCCCTGGGGTCCGATTTCGACGGGGCGGTGACCTCTCCCTTCGATGTGACCGGCATGCCCCAGATAACCCAGGCCCTCCTGGACCTCGGGCTCGATCAGACCGCGATCGAAGGCGTGATGGGCGGCAACGTCCGCCGAAGGCTGAGAATGTTGCTGCCCTGAACCGCGGCAAGGGCAGTGCCCCCCAGCCGCGGACGAGTTCTGGGGGTGCTCCTACGAGATCCCGCCGGTCCGGACGAAGCAGTCGTAGCTCCGCTGCCGGACAATCAGACCGCCCCGGAATTTCAGGAATACCGCGGAGCGCGTTTCCTGCCGCTCGCCCTCGGCGAGGGAGGGGTGATTGGCACCCGCGACATAGGTGCGGTGCACCTCCATCGCGACCTTGGCGCCACTGCCAATAGCACCTCGCAGGTCGTGCTGTTCCGAAGAGAACCCGGCGAGCGTCTGTTCCCTGGCCAACCGGATTCCCGCTACGTCTCGGCTCGCCCCCTGCGGATTGAAGGGCCCCGGAAGTTCCTCCTGAATGGCGTCTTCGGCAAAGAAGCGCGCGACCTCCGAGGGGCTCGCCCCCGAAGAGAGGGCCTGCAGATACGACCGCGCGATCTCGAAGTTCGATCGGGGCGGCACCGATTCCAGGGGTGGCGGTTCCGGTGGATCGGGGTGCGTGCTCTCGGAGGCGTCGGACATCGGCGAAGGATCAGCGGGGGCCGCGGGTGCGAACGACATGTAAGTGCGCTGGCGAACGATGAGCTGGTCCTGCATCTTCAGGAACATCGCCGCCCGCGCCAGAACTGGGCCGGGAGCGGAACCTGCGGGAGTGGAGGCGGGAATCGCCGTCCAGTGAACCTCTATCGCCACCTGGGATCCTCCCGCGGTAGCGCCTCTCACTTCAAAACTCTGCTGCCTCCACCGACTGTGCGCCTGGGATCGGGCATAAAGAATGGCAGCCAGGTCGCGCACCGCCCCTGCCGGGAGATCCGCGTTCGGAAACTCCTCTTCGGTCGCGTCCTGGTGGAAGCAACGAGCGATCTCGCCCGAATCACCGGCGGCGGAGAGGACCCGGAGATAGGCCCGGGCTAAGTCGATCTGCGAGAGCGTGGCTGGTACGGACGCCGGGACCGGGGCGACGGCGCTGGCGGTCTCAACGACTCGACCGATGCCATCCCGCAACCATTCCGCGGCGCGGGCACCAACACGGCGCATCTCGTCCAGAGGGGCGGGTTGCGCCCGCTTGCCCACCTGCCGCTGGAGCCCCTGAAGGACGCGGCGAAGGTGGAGGGCATGCATGGTCTTCAGCGGAAGGACCAGGCTGAGCGCCGCCATCGGCAGGCCGCGCGCGAAGACGTCGACTTCACAGGCTACCCGTGTGCCCTTTCCGCTGGGCTCAACCACCAGGTAGGCCGGGCCTTCAAGGGCCCCGCCGAAGAACCGAATCCTCATGCTGCGGGCCGCATCCGCCTCTTCCACTCTGAGGAAGAAAGTACGCGCCAGTCTGGGCTGGACCTCAATCTCGGTTCCGAGCGGCGCCCTGGGTGAAGGAGTCACGTTCAATACGAAGCCTGGCGGCCACCAATCCCCATAGGCCTCGAAATCGACGATCACCGCCCACACTGCGTCGGGCGGAGACCCGATCGTGATGCTCGCTTTGGTTCTGATCCGGGTTACGGCACTCACGCCAAAGCGGGCTCCTTGAAGGGTGCGGTTTCGAGCGCGCGAGTATAGTCGATCGTCGCGCAGAGCCCGGCTTGGGAGGACCCCTTCATCCAAAGTGTAGGGGCACCCCCCTGAACTCGTCCGCTGCCGGGTAGCCGCGGCCCTCGTGGCTTACCCTTCGAACGCCGCGGCTCCGATCAGTAGAGGCGCATCGCCGGGTCACCCAGGAGGGCATAGATCGCCATCATGTAGGTGGGACCGGCAGACCGTTCGTACTCGCTCATGGCCGCTTGAACGGCATCGCCCAGCCTCTGCTTATCGACTCCGGGGCGCGTAGCCGAGTGGAACGACCGGGCCAGCCGGACCGCGAACTCGTTCTCGGACATACCGGTGGGAGCCCAGAGTGCCGCGAGGCCCGCGTTGCCCTTGCGGACCAATGTCTCACCAAGGCTTGGGACCCAGGGAAGAGCGAAGTTGCCAACGAGACACGTCATGGCTGTCATCACCGGAGAACGATCCGGGTTCGTGAGGTAAGCCATATCCCAATCGCCCAGAATCCCCTCATCGGCCAGAACGTTGTAGCCGCCATGGCCGATGTAGTTGATGGTGCCGACGCCCGCGTTGATGCCGTTGATCAGCAGAGATCGCGCCTGATCCGGCCCGAGGGTACTGAGATCAATCCGCTCGATCAGCGAGCCTTGCGGCATCACCGCGGAGAGACGGGAACTGTCGAACAGGAAGTCGCCGGCGACGTCGGCGTTGTCCGTGACCATAAGGACCCGCTTGAGCCACTCGCTGCCCACAGCAGCTTCGCGCTGCTTGATCTTGACGATGGCCTGGGCGAACTCTTCGGGGGTAGCCACCGGCAGGCGTCCGATCGCGAACTCGGGAGCGGCACCCTTAGGATCCACATCCGCGAACCAGACGTCCGACGGGAAGAGGCCGCTCGGGGTGTTCACCAGCATTGGCGGCACCTGATTCCCCATCCCCATCAGGTCCTTGTAGTCCCAGGTCCCGTCACCGGCCAGCAGCACGTAGCGCGGGCCCACCGGCCAGGTGGCGCGGGCGTGCGCCAGGAAGGCCTTCACCGCATGGGGGCTTGAGACTCCGAAGTTGAACTCGTCGTAGATGTCCTCGATATCGACGACCTTCGAACTCAGGTCGCTGCGATAGTCCGCGAGGGTCTGCGCGGTGGACATGAGCGCACGGGTGGTGATGATGATGTACTCGGCGCGGTTCTGATCACTGCGCAGCGAGGACGCGGCGTCCTTCTCGACCCAGGCCACGGGCAGTACCGCGTCCCCTGCCACCGCGTGATAGACGGTGTTGGGGAAGCGGGGAGTCAGGGTCACGGCGTAGTCCCCCGTGGGCATCCGCAAAACCGGGGCGGTAACCACAACCGGCTCCCTGGGGTCGGTCACGTCGAAGACCATGACGTCGGAGCGCGTAAACCCGGAGATCCGGATCGAGGGATGATTCCCCGAGGTCCCTTCGAAACGATTGGAGGTCGCGCGGTACAGGCTGTCGTAGCGGACGTCGAAGGAATCGAGATAGAAGAGAGAGTAGGGGGCGCCGGTATCGGTCAACCCATCGATTTCCAGAGTGTTCTCTCCGGCATTCAGCACCCTGGCGTCGAACTGGTAAGCGGCCTCGATGGGATTGATGCCATCCCAGGTCAGCTCACCCAGCAGTTCACCGTTGAGCCGGATCACCGCGTGATGATCGGGATTGACTTCGGTATCGGTCCCGCCCTTGAGACGAACGGTTATGAAAGCGTCACCCGACCGCCGCGCGCCATCGGTGAGGAACCCAAAGGTCTTGGCTCCCCAGCCGGCATAGACGTAGTCCCAGACCCAAAAGTCACCTTCCGGGTTCTTGAAAATGTTGGGAGAGGCGTAGACATCCTGCTCCATCGAGACCACTCGCGAGAACGTTTCATCCCCACTCACCGCCGGCCGCGGAGAGGAGTCGCTTCGGACCCTCATTCGCGGCACGTTCCGCGCGCTGGGACCGAGCCCATAGACGTTGTCGCGACTGAACTCGGAGTTGAGGGCTTCACCGAAGAAGAGGATCCCCTTGCCGTCGCCGCTGGCGGCAAAGGGCACACTCACACCGCCGCGGGAGAGATCCAGGACGTTGCGGGCCGAATTCAGCCAGTTTTTGTCCACCGTGAGACCGGCGCGAGTGGTGAGATCCTGAACACTCACGTAG
>CAZFQH010000132.1:6930-9315 GCA_964520805.1 uncultured Acidobacteriota bacterium
CTCACGTAGTGGATCCCCCGCTTCGAAACGCCGAGCTTCGCGCCTTGCGCCGGCACGCTGGTGCTGGCCGCGAAGTCCGCATCGCGGGCGGCTCGACCCCCGGCGGGACGCCGGGTGATCCGGGCTTCCCGCGCGTATCCGGTAGGACCGGGGTCCGGTCCGCTCGCTGATGCCGGGCGCGCATGGGCCGCTTCGATCGCGTGAGTGGAATCCGTGTTCACGCTGTAGGGGCCTTTGACGTTCCGGGCTCCGGATGCTTCGACTTCAACCAGCTCGTAGCCGTAGGTCACTCCCGGCAGAGCCGCGGGGTCGATGAAGCGATAGAGGCCGCCTTGCGGCATCAGGACCGAGGGAAGGAGTTTGTCGGTGACCTCAACGTAGCCACCCAGCCGGTTGTCCCATCGACGCAGAAGGAAGCCGGCGGTTCCGGACTCGGACGACGTTTCCCATTCGATGGCCACCGAACCGTTCATCTCGCGAGCCAGGAAGGACGTGACGCTTGCCTGGGTGACCGCCAGTACGAACCGGTAGTCCTCAACTTCGCCCGTGACCGCCTGGAACGAGGAGTCGAGAGCCTGGCCGGTGGGAGCCATCAGCGTCGGCTGCTCGGGGTAGAGACGGAAGCGGGCAAACACGGGGATGTTGGCACCACTTGGGAGACCCGAACCGGTGGGAATCTCGAAGGAGACGCTGCTCCATATGGTGCGGGCGCTGGTCGCGCCCGTCGTCGCAGCGTTGCTGAGGGTGACATTCGAGGCGTCGATGAAGCCAACGATGTAAGTGTCCGCGGGAATGCCGGCGCCCGATACCCTCTTCCCAAGGTCGGCGCTGCTGAAGAGGCCGACAGAGACCAGGTTGGTGCTGGTTGCAGTGGTGGTGACACTCCTCGTATCCGGAGCCACAGCCTGAGAGATGATTCTCTCCGTGCTCTCGAAGTTTCCGTTCTGGTTGAAGTCGAACCAGCCCACGAGCCATCCGGCGCCCGTCGCCGCGTAAGAGATGGTCGCGTCGAAGTCGGTAGGTACGATGGTGATGGCGTTCCCGTTCAGGTAAACACCATCATCGCTATCGAGCGCGGCGGTCGGGGAATCCTGACCATCGCGTTCCGCGGTGATACCGGCCCCGAGGAACAGGGTGCCGATTCTGTGCTGCGCGCCCGCGGAGAGGAGGGTTGCGTTGTAGTCGGTCCCCCCGCTGTCCGGCAAATCTCCGAAGTCTTTGCTGATCAGCGGATTGAAGGCGAAGTCCACGTTCTGAACCGTGACTGTGGTGCCTGCGTCCACGCCATCCACGAAGTTGAAGGCGCGCCGCGTGATCTCCGTGACGGTGGCGCCGCCATAGATCGTCGTGGCCTCGTAGAGACCGTTGACTCCGTTGGTGTAGCTGTCAGCGCCCACATCCACGACCCCCGCCACGGTGGTGGTGAGGCGGAGTGCCTGGCTCGGCGCCACGCTCATAACCGTCACCACGCGATTCGGGACGTTGGAGAAGTTGTAATCGCCAATCGCATTGGTGCTGGTGGAGCCGATGAGCGTGAATGTATCGCCTGGATCAAGCACCCCGGAGCCGTTCCAAGGCGTGTTGTCAACGTCGGTATCGACCCAGTTGTAGAGGAGAACCTCAACACCGGCGAGAGCCGATTCGGCGCTTGCGGTCACACCCGAAAATGTGCCCACGGTGGAACCACAGTACCCGTTGAGCCCGACATCATCGATACAGACCGTTCCGCTGAGCGTATTGGAGCCGGTGTAGCGATACCCAAAATCGGTCGAGAGGTCGCAGTTCGTGCAGGCGGCGTTCGTGAAGCCATCGTTGATGTTGCTCACCACGCCGGACGCGTTGATCGTCACGACCGCCAGGTTGTCGGTGGCGCTCGCTTCATCGGCCACACAGGGCACACCGACGGTCGGGAAGAGGCCCGTAGGACACCGGACCTGGAACGTGGGGTCAGTGCTGAGACCCGACGGCCAGTCGGCATCGGCGGTTCGAACACGGACGTTGTAGGACCCGGTCGCGAGCCCGGTGAAGAGGTAGTACCCGGAGACGTCGGTCTCGACCCAACGCTCGCCGCCGTCCGCGGCATCCCAGATTCCGTTCGCGTTGGAGTCCGTCCAGTCCAGCGCGCCGTTGTTATTGGTGTCGAGGAAAACTGTGATGCGGGGGACGCCCAGCTCGCCAGCGTCTCTGAGACCATCGGCGTCGGAGTCGATCCAGAGATTGTCTCCGATCTTGCCAAAATTGGGGCCGCTGATCTGATAGCCGAAGTCAGCGCCCAGGTAATTCGTACCCGCCGAGAACCCGGCACCCCCACCCGCGGCGTTGATGACGTCGCGGTTATCACAAACGGCGTTCTGGGGCGAGGAGAGGGTGGGGCAGGGCACGCCG